>NZ_RZTO01001265.1:0-1108 GCF_003997225.1 Mesorhizobium sp. M2C.T.Ca.TU.002.02.1.1 | reverse complement strand
CTCGAGAAGCGCGCGAAGAGCTGCGCCCGACGCGGCCGCATCCTTGTGCTCGAAGCCATGCGCGACCACCGCCTGGCCGTAGCCGCAGGAGCGTAAGAGCCGAAGGAAACGGTGCAGGTCGACGGCGCCGGCGCCGGTGGCGACAACCTTGCCGGCGCGGTCGACGTCCTTGGCGTGAGCCAGGATGATGTTCTCGCCGAGCAGGTCGACCGCCTCTTCCATGACCCGGGCCTGGTCGCTCAGCCTGTCGCCGACGAGGTTGGCGGCATCGAGGATGATGCCGAGGCGCGGGTTTCTGACCTCGCCGAGGATGCGGCGCGCGAGAACCGCATCGGCGACCACGTTGCCGGGCTCGGGCTCAATGCCGAGCCTGACGTCGTGCCTCTCGGCAAGCTCGAGCGCCGCGTCGAGTTCGGCGCGCATGTCGGTCCAGGCGTCCGCCGAGGCGTTGCCGGGGTGCGCTGCCCACATGTCGTCGGCGTTGCGCGAGCCGGTGCACAGCGTCACGATCGGCGCGCCAAGCAGCGGCGCGGCGGCCACGACATTGGCGAAGCGGGCGCGGGCGGCTCGGCGCAAGGCCTTGTCCGGGTGAGCCATGTTGTAGGTGCCGGAGAGGCCGGCGATCGCCAGGCCCCGTTTGCGGGCAGCCCCGGCGAAGGCCGTCAGTTCACCGGCGGGGACACTGTCCGGGAGGCTGGCCAATCCGAGGCATGACAGGTTGAACTGCATGCCCTCATAGCCGTCCCGCCCGATCGCCGAGAGCAGCTGGTCGACGGAGCCGAGCGGATAGGTCCGGGCAAAGATCGCCGGATACATCAGACCGGCCCCGAAGCGTCCGCCAGATCGACGGGCTTGCCGCTGCGGACCGACTGGCCGATCGCCACCATGGCGCGGACGGAAGCGACACCATCCTCGATCGAAGCGCCGTTCATCGGCACGCCGGTGAGCACGACGTCGGCAAAGCCTTCGAGCTGGCGGCGGTAGAAATGGCCGTCGGCGCCGAGCACGCGCTCGGAGGAAGCGCTGCTCTCGCGAAAGATGTCGACCTCGCTCGACTTGTAGTACCAGGGATTGAAAATCTTGCCGACGGCGCTGCCGTTCTCGCCAT
>NZ_RZTO01001264.1:0-1116 GCF_003997225.1 Mesorhizobium sp. M2C.T.Ca.TU.002.02.1.1 | reverse complement strand
GATCTGCTGGGCGCTGGCGCTGTCGCTGCCGGTCATGCTGGCGCTGAGCTTCGCGACGCTACCGCCATCCTTCGCGGCCATCGGCTCGAGCGCATGGATCGGCCTTGGCTATGTCTCGCTGTTCAGCATGCTGATCGGTTTCGTGTTCTGGTATCGCGGCCTCGCGCAAGGCGGCATCGCCGCGGTCGGGCAGCTGCAGCTGCTGCAGCCCTTTTTCGGCCTGGCGCTGGCGGCGAGCCTGCTGCACGAAAAGGTCAGTCCGATGATGGTGGCCGTCACGCTCGGCGTCGTGGCCTGCGTGTTCGGGGCGAAGAAGTTCGCCAAGTAGGAAGCCTACAGATCGAGGGCGATCGCCTTGGCGGCGGGACTTTGCAAGAAAGAACAATGGTGCCCGGCCGTCCCCCGAAAGATCGCCGCTTCCAAACCCGGGCCATGCATTGCGCAGGCCCGGGCGGTATCGGCGCGCTCTTTTGGGAATTGCCTTAGAGTTCAGGCATCGGCGGCAGCTTCGCCAGAGGGAAGCCGAACCACTTCTCGTTTATCTTCGACAGTTCGCCGCTTTGGACGATCTTTTCGATGAACGTGTTGGCGAAGTCGCGCAGTTCGGAGTCGGCTTTGCGAAAGGCCATCCCGTTCGCCTGTTCGTTCAGCAGGATCTTCGGCTCGATGTTGAGCTGCGGAAAGGACTTCGCCAGATGGGCGAGGACGACCGTGCTTGCGCCGAGAGCCTGTGTCTGCCCCGAGATCAGGGCCTGGATTGACGTGGCGTCGTCGTCGAAGATCTTGATCGGCGTTCCTTGCGGGGCAACCGCTTCAAGCGCGGCCTGCTCCGTCGATGCGCGGGAGACGCTGATGGTGACGGTTTTCAAATCTTGCGGCGTCTTGATCGCGAGGTCCTTGGGAGCCAGCACCGAGATGGTCAGCGTGCTGTAGGGGTTTGAGTACAAAACCTGCTTCGCGCGTGCGGCCGTGATGCCGAGCGTGGCGATCAACACGTCGACCTTGTTGGTCAGAAGGTAGGGGATGCGATTGGGGCCGGTGACGGGAACCAGTTCGAGCTGCACGCCCAGTGCGTCGGCCAACAGCTTGGCTACGTCGGCATCGTAGCCCTCTGGC
>NZ_RZTO01001263.1:0-1121 GCF_003997225.1 Mesorhizobium sp. M2C.T.Ca.TU.002.02.1.1 | reverse complement strand
TCATCGGGTTGTCGGCGAATTTGGTGTGATTGAAGCTGTCGGCGCCCTTGATCTTGGAGAGGTCGACCACCGTGACGCCGTAGGAGGCGAGGTCGGCGGCATCCCGATAATCGCCGACGCGCGGCCGCGATCCGGCGATCAGGCCGGAGAGCCTGAGCGCCCGGTCGTCGTCCGACAGGAGCAGGATGAAGGGCTTGTCCGGCTTGCCGTAGCGGCGCATCTGGCTCTTGAAGACGTCGACATCGATGTCTGGCGAGGCGAGCACCACGTCGCCGAGCTTGCCGCTGAGATCGCGGTCGCCGGTGATGGCGAGCTGGCGCAGCGTTTCCATCGTCACCCAGGTGCCCATCGAATGGGCAACGATGTCGATACGCCGGGCGCCGGTCTGCGCCAGCATCCTGAGCGTCACTTCCAACTGGTCGCGAGCCGCCGCGGCGCTTTCCTTGTCGTAGACATAGTCGGTGGTCTTGGCGCCGGACGCCCAGGAGAACAGAACCGGCGTGCCCGGATAACCGGAATCGTGGACGATCTGGGTCAGCCGGTAGACAGCATCGTCGAAGCCGGTGTTGTAGCCATGGACGAAGACCATCACGCGGCCGCCGCGGGCGTCGATGTCGGCGTTGAGGGCGTTGACGAATTTCGGCTGCGTGTCGTAGCCGACGACTTCCGAGGCCATGAAATACTTCGTCGGGTCGTTCGACTTGCCGCGCGAACGGCGCTCGATCTGGCCCGTTTGGTGAACCGGCGGGACCGTGACGTTGACGCGGGCGTAGTTGAGTGTTGCCGAGCGTTCGCCGTCGAAGACCTTGTTCGGGTCGTCGGACCGCTTGCGCGTGGTGGCGATGAAGATCGAATGGTTGCCCGCGATCTCGGTCGCCTGCGTCGGCACGACGACGCTGCCCAGGATTTCCTGCGCCGGGTGGCCCGCGCAGCCTGCCGTCAGCAGGGCAAGGGCAATGATCAGAATTGTCTTCAACCGCACGTCGACACTTTCACTGCAATTCCACTTCCGGCCACAATTGGCCGTGTCCACCTCCGCGAAAATCTCCCGGACAGCCGAAGTGCGGCTAAAGTAAGTCGTGTCCAGCGGAAATTGGCTCAGCGCCGGGCGAGGACCATCC
>NZ_RZTO01001262.1:0-1127 GCF_003997225.1 Mesorhizobium sp. M2C.T.Ca.TU.002.02.1.1 | reverse complement strand
GCCCTGGACGATCGTCGAGCTGGCGAAGGAGGCGGCGCTCTCGCGCTCCGCCTTCTTCGACCGCTTCGTGCGCAGCGTCGGCGTGCCGCCGATGGAATATCTGCTCGCCTGGCGCATGGCGTTGGCGAAGGACCTGCTGCGCCGGCGGGAGGCGGACATCGCCGAGGTCGCCGAGCGCGTCGGCTATGGCTCCGCTAGCACCTTCAGCACCGCCTTCAGCCGCCATGTCGGCCAGCCGCCCGGCCGCTATGCGAAGGCGGCGGCGCACTGACCGGAAGCGCATAATAGCCTGTTTGCAATATCCTACCCTGGAGGATAGGATAATCGCATGACGATACACAGCTCTCATCCCGATATCATCGCCCGGCTCAAGCGCGCGCACGGCCATCTCGCCGCCGTGCTCACCATGTTCGAGCAAGGGCGCTCCTGCCTCGACCTCGCGCAACAGCTCCATGCCGTCGAAAGCGCCGTCGGCAACGCCAAGCGCGAGCTGATCCACGACCATATGGAGCATTGCCTCGTCGAAGGCGGCGAGCCGACCCGGGACACGCTCAAAGAGCTGAAGCAGCTCACCAAATATCTGTGAGGCTGTCTATGTGGACGAAGATTGTCGATTGGTTCGGCTTCGGCGCGCACGGACATGACCATAGCGGGCATCGCCATGGCGGGCCTGGCCATCATGGACCGCATGGCCACACGCATGGCGTGATCGATGCGACCATCGCTACGACGGAGCGGGGCATCTGGGCGATCAAATGGTCGTTCGTCATCCTGGCGATAACGGCCGCGCTGCAGGTCGCCGTCGTCGTTTTTTCGGGCAGCGTGGCGCTGCTTGCCGACACCATCCACAACATCGCCGACGCGACCACGGCCATTCCGCTCTGGATCGCTTTCGCGCTGGCCCGGCGCAAGCCGACCCGCACGTTCACCTACGGCCTCGGCCGGGTCGAGGACCTGGCAGGCATCGTCATTGTGCTCATCATCCTGGCGAGCGCGCTCGTCGCCGGATATGAGGCGGTCAACCGACTGTTCAACCCGCAGCCGGTGCGGTTCCTGGGCTGGCTCGCCGCGGCCGGCATCATCGGCTTTCTCGGCAACGAGGCGGTGGCCGTCTTCCGCATCCGTGT
>NZ_RZTO01001261.1:0-1129 GCF_003997225.1 Mesorhizobium sp. M2C.T.Ca.TU.002.02.1.1 | reverse complement strand
GGGCAGGAAGATCAGGACTTCGGCCAAGAGCACGAAGGCGATGGTGAGGACGAGAAGCTTGGTCGACAGGCCGCGCGACAGCGGCACCCGCCGCGACGAATTCGCCGCGGCCGGCCGTGCCTTTTCATCGGTGGACAGAGCTTCACTCGTCATGACGCGGTCTTCACGAAGCCTTGATCGGCCAAGATTATGCGATTTGGGGCTTTTTTGCCAATTTCAACCTTGGTGCAGCGAAAAAATGTCTGGCGGCCACGCCGGATTGACTTCCAAAAACCTTCTTTCTATAAGCCCGCTCACGCTCGGGCCATTCGTCCCGGCGCGGTTTCGATCGCGCCTAAGCCGGCCCGGCAAAGCTCCTGTTACAGAGTGACAGAATCAAGAAGGGCCGCACCCCGCGGTATTAAAACAAATGAAGCGTACATACCAACCGTCCAAGCTCGTCCGTAAGCGCCGGCATGGTTTCCGTGCCCGCATGGCCACCAAGGGTGGTCGTGGCGTCGTTGCTGCCCGCCGCAATCGCGGCCGCAAGCGGCTCAGCGCCTGAACGAAAGACGAGATCGTTGCCCGCACCCGGCAAGCCAAAGGGACAGGTTCCCGGCCGGCTTCTGAAACGCGCGGATTTCCTGGCTGTGCGCGGCGGCGAGAAACGCCGCGGACGGCTTTTTCTCGTTGAGGTTCTCGGCCGCGGCGATGACCTTGCGCCGCGCGTCGGCTACACCGTCACCAGGAAGGTCGGCAACGCCGTGGTGCGCAACCGCGTCCGGCGGCGGCTGAGGGAAGCCGTGCGCGTGCATGCCGCCGATGACATGGCGCCCGGCAATGACTATGTCATCGTCGGGCGTGAAGACGTGCTCGCCATTCCGTTCGGCCAGTTGAAGGCCGAGCTTTCCCGCCGGCTGCGCGGAACACGATAGGCCAAGGGCTTTCGATGGAAAACAACCGCAATTTCTTCATCACCATCGCGCTGTCGGTGCTGATCCTGACGCTCTGGCAGGTGTTCTACATGAACCCGAAGATGGAGCAGCAGCGCGAGCAGGCCCGCATCGAGCAGCAGCGCGTCGAGGCGCAGAAGAAGGAAGCGGGCGGCAGCGCCAATTCCGGCGCGGCCGGAACGCCGGCTCCCACGGCC
>NZ_RZTO01001260.1:0-1139 GCF_003997225.1 Mesorhizobium sp. M2C.T.Ca.TU.002.02.1.1 | reverse complement strand
ATCCTGCATGGCGATATGGACGCCGGCCGAGGCGTTGGTGGCGCCGGGGCCGCGGGTGACGAAGCAGATGCCTGGCTTGCCGGTCAGCCTTCCCTGGCAGTCGGCCATCATCGCGGCGCCGCCTTCCTGGCGGCAGACGATGGTGCGGATCGAAGAGTCATGCAGGGCGTCGAGCACCGCGAGATAGGATTCGCCGGGAACGCAGAAAATGCGGTCGGCGCCGTTCGCCTCGAGCGCCTCGACGATCAGTTGTCCGCCGGTCTTCATTTTGCTGATCTCTCCAGTTCGGCAAGGATTTCTTGCGTGTGCTCGCCAAGGCGCGGCGAGGGACGCTCATAGATGAGCGGCGTACCAGACATCACCATCGGCGCGCGCACCGAAGGCAGGCGATTGCCATGGCCGTCATCGAGGTCGAGCCGCATGCCCCGCGCGATCGTCTGCGGATCGGCGAACATCTGGCCGATCGTGTTGATCGGGCTCGCCGGGACGCCGGCTGCCTCGAGCTTTGCCAAAAGCGGATCGCGATCCCAAGTGGCGAGGGTTTCGACGATCGTCTGGCGCAGCTTCACGCGGTTGGCGACGCGGGCCGGGTTGGTGGCGAAATCCGGATTGGCGGGGAGATCGGTGAGGCCGACCACGGCGCAGAACTTGCCGAACTGCCCGTCATTGCCGACCGCCAGGATGATGTGGCCGTCCCGCACCGGCAGGACCTCATAAGGGGCGATGTTCATATGCGCATTGCCCATCTGCACCGGCGACTTGCCGGAAACCAGATAGTTGAGGTTCTGATTGCCGAGCGCGGCGATCTGGCTGTCGAACAGCGCCATGTCGATGTGCTGGCCCTCGCCGGTCTTTTCGGCATGGCGAAGTGCCGCCTGGATGGCGATTACCGAATAGAGGCCGGTGAAGAGATCGGAGATGGCGACGCCGGCCTTCTGCGGCTCGCGGCCCGGTTCGCCGGTGATCGACATCATGCCGGCCATGGCCTGGATGATGAAATCGTAGCCCGCGCGCGGCGCGTAAGGACCGTCCTGGCCGAAGCCGGTGATCGAACAATAGACGAGGCGCGGATTGATCGCCTTCAGGCTCTCATAGTCGAGGCCGTATTTTTTGAGGCCGCCGAGCTTGAAGTTCTCGAT
>NZ_RZTO01000125.1:0-10686 GCF_003997225.1 Mesorhizobium sp. M2C.T.Ca.TU.002.02.1.1 | reverse complement strand
GAATGGTGAATGGTGAATGGTGAATGGTGAATGGTGAATGGTGAATGGTGAATGGAAGTGACCACCGGAAGCCGCGCCGTCACACTGAAATCTTGCCCTATTCACTATTCACTATTCACTATTCACTATTCACCATTCACCATTTACAGCGTCGTGCCTCGGCGACCGGCCAATGGCTAGCCCTTCTGCGGATCGATGGCCACCGCCGAGATCGGCACGATCTCGATGCCGCGCTTCTTCGCTTCGGCGATCCAGGACGTCACCGTGTCGACGGTGATATCGAAGGCTGAACCGATGCCGATCGCCGAGCCCTTGGCCCGCGCCGTCGCCTCAAGGCTGTCCAGCTTCTTGAGGATTTCGCCGCGATCCTGCACGGCATCGATCGCCATGTCCCCGGCGGCGAAAGGCACGCCGTCCTTCAAGGCAAGCTCGGGCGCAACGCTGCGCGCGGAAGACCCGTCGTCGATATAGGCAAGCCCCCGCTTGCCGAGCTCGGCCATGAACGGCTCCATCGCGTTCGCATCGGCCGAAAAACGCGCGCCCATATAGTTCATCACGCCTGTGTAGTTGGTCGTGCGCGACAACGCCCAGTGCAGGCTCTTCAGGTTCTCCTCGGGACTGGCCGAGACCGTCAGCGTGTTGCGGCCGGGGTTGACGTTGGGATAGTCGAACGGCTCGAGCGGCACCTGCATGACGATTTCATGCCCGCTCTGCCTTGCCGCCTGCATCCAGCGGCCGATGCTGTTGCCTTGCGGCGCGAAGGCCAGCGTCACTTCGGCCGGCAGCTTGGCGATCGCCGCTTGCGTGCCGGTCTGCGACACCGCGAGCCCGCCGATAATGATCGCAACGCGCGCCCCGCGCGCCCCCGACCACGGCCGCGCATAGACGTCGAACGGCCTCCGGCCATCAGCAGAACGCATCGGCAGCGGACCGGTGTCGCTGGCCTCGATCAGCGCCCTGTCCGGGATATGGGCGACCTTGAGGTTCTGGCCGAGCGTCGAGGGATCGCGGATGACGATCGCCGCTTTCGGCGGGCCGTCGCCCTCCTCGGTCTGGACGTGGATGATCTGTGGCCCGCCGCTCTTCATCGGCGTGCTGGGCTGTGGCGCCGCCGCCGCGACCGGAGCCGATGGGGGCGCCGGCGCAGGAGTGGCGGGAGCAGCGACGACCTTCGGTGTCGAGACCGCCACCTCTTCCGGCTTGCGGAACGGCTTTTCACGCAGCGCGATCGCACTGGAGACGCCAATCACGGCAAGCACTGCGACCGCCGCGACAGCTGAGCCGCCGCCTATGCCGCGCCGCGCCGGCCGCTTGGGTGGGAGCGACTGTCCGAGCGGGCGTTCGATATCTTTGCCGATGTCTGCCAAGTTAAGTTCCCAGCACGCCGCCCCGTGAATGTCACGTTAAACGTGAGATCCTGCGCAACCTTCGGCGCTATACCCCAGACGCGTGGCGCCCAGATCAGGATGACGTTTCGTTGAACCGCCACCCTGATCTAAATTTTTGTTGGAGCATGATCTTTCCCGAAAACCGGTTCCCACTTTTCGGGATCATGCTCTTAGCCTCGGTCCCCGAATCAAACTGCCGGAACCTCGCGGTCCCGGCAGCATTGCATTGCTTAGCTCGATCGGCCAGAGCCCAGCCTAGTGCATGTCGCCCAAAAGTGCGTCGCGGTTTTGGAATAACGACATGCACATACTCAAAGCCCGAACCGCATTACTGGTTCAGCACGGCCTTGTCCGGGTTCGGCGGGAAGGCCGGGTCGGTCTTCTCGCCGCGCAGCAGCTGCTCGGCATAGATCAGCTGCAGGTCGTCCTTCGGATCCGGCGGCACATAGGCGGCCGAGCCCGAACCGGTTGCGCTCTCGTCGGCGCCCTTGATGTGGCCCTTGAGGTCGGATTCGCCGCGGGTGAGGTCACGGCCCTGCAGGTCAGGCGGCAGCGGCTGGTCGACCTTGATGTCGGGCGTGATGCCCTTGCCCTGGATCGACTTGCCCGACGGCGTGTAATAGAGCGCCGTCGTCAGCCTCAGCGCGCCATTCTCGCCGAGCGGGATGATGGTCTGCACCGAGCCCTTGCCGAAGGACTGCGTGCCGACCACAGTGACGCGGCGCAGATCCTGCAGCGCGCCGGCGACGATTTCCGACGCGCTCGCCGAGCCGCCGTTGATCAGCACGATCATCGGCTTGCCGTTGATGTCGTCGACCTGCTTCGGCTTGGCGTCGAAGCGGGTCACGTCCTTCGGGTCGCGGCCGCGGGTCGAGACGATCTCGCCGCGCTTGAGGAAGGCGTCCGACACGCTGACCGCCTGGTCGAGCAGGCCGCCCGGATTGAGGCGCAGGTCGAGCACATAGCCCTTCAGCTTGTCGTTCGGCACCTGCTTCTTGATGTTCTCGATGGCGTTCTCGAGATCGTCATAGGTCTTTTCGGTGAAGGAGGTGATCTTCATGTAGCCGATGTCGTTCTCGACCCGGTACTTCACCGCCTTGACCTTGATGATGTCGCGCACCACCGTCAGCTCGATCGGCTTGTCGGCGCCCTGGCGCAGGATGGTGAGCTTGATCGGCGTGTTGACCGGCCCGCGCATCTTCTCGACCGCGTCGTTGAGGGTGAGGCCGCGAACCTCCTCGCCGTCGATCTTGGCGATGTAGTCGCCGGCAAGCACGCCCGCCTTGGCGGCCGGCGTGTCGTCGATCGGCGTGATCACCTTGACGAGGTCGTTCTCCATGGTGACCTCGATGCCGAGACCGCCGAACTCGCCCTTGGTCTGCACGCGCATGTCCTGCGCCTGTTCGGCATTCATGTAGGAGGAGTGCGGGTCGAGCGAGGCGAGCATGCCGTTGATGGCGTTCTCGACCAGCGACTTGTCGTCCGGCGGCGTCACGTAATTGGCGCGCACCCGCTCGAAGATGTCGCCGAAGATCGCCAGCTGCTTGTAGGTTTCCGAGCCCGCAGCGTTCGCCGCCGAGCCCGGTGCGCCGTAGACCAGGCTCATTGCCGATGCGCCCATCAGCGCGCCGGCAAACAGAAGCGACAGTTTCCGCATCATTTCACGTCCTTCCAGAGAATCGGTCCGCCCACCATGGGGCCGGATCGACGGGTTTTCCATCCTTGCGGAACTCGACATAGAGTTCCGGCGTCGCATTTCCATTTCGCGAGGCCGAGGTGCTTGCCACCCGGGCCTCTCCCATCGCGCCGATCGGCTCTCCCGCGAGCACCGACTGTCCCGTCGCGACGCTGATTCTGCTCATCCCCGCCAGGACAACATGATACCCGTCGCCCGCATTGAGGATCAAGAGTTGACCATAGGAGCGAAACGGCCCCGCATAAAGCACGTTTCCATCCGCCGGCGCGGTGACGATGGCCCCCGATTGTGTCGCAACCATGTCGCCCTGCATCGCCGCGCCATTGCCGTCGTCGGTGCCGAAACGCCGTTTTATCTTGCCGATGACCGGCAGCGCGATCTGGCCTTGCAAGGCCGAAAATGGCGCAGATCCCGTAAGGCGGTTGGCCTCCGGCACCGGCAGGGCGGCGAGCTCGGTGGTCGAGGCCGTCGTGTCGGCGTCGGTCGACTTGCGCTCGCCGGCCTTGACCTGGTCCTGCGCCTTGCGCGCCTTGTCGGCTTCCAGCGAAGCGATCAGGTCCTTGAGGCTGCTCGCCTTCGCCGCCAGCTGCTGCGAATGCTGCTGCTCGGCCGCGATCGCGGCCTGGGTGTCGGCCTGCAGCTTCTTCTTGGCCTCGAGCAGCATGGTGAGCCGCTTCTTCTCCGCCGTCTGGTCGGTGACGGCGCTGGTGAGTCTCGCCCGTTCGGCCTCGATCGAGGCCGTCACCCTTGTTTGCTCCTTGAGATCGGCCATCAGCCGGTCGGTCTGCTGGCGCAGTTCCGGCACCACGGCGCCGAGCAGGATGGCGCTGCGCACCGACGACAGCGCATCCTCGGGCTTGACCAGGATCGCCGGCGGCGGATTGAGCCCCATGCGCTGCAGGGCGCCCAGCACCTCGGCCAGCACGTCGCGCCGCGCCATGAGCGAGGCGCGCAGCTTCTTTTCCTCGGCCTTCAGCCCTTCGAGCTTGGCGCCGATGTCCTCGATGTCCTGGCCGAGCTTCTGCTCGGTCATCGCCGACTGGATGAGCGCAGCGGTGATCGAGGCATAGTCCTTCCGCACCGAGGCGATATCGGCGGCAAGCTTGGCCAGCCGCTCCGACGAAAGCGTGATCTCCTTGGAAACCTGCTCGTATTCGGCCCGGCTCTGATCGGGATCCGGCGCCGTGTCGAGCGTGTTCTCGGTCGCCCGGACCGGCCCGAGCGCGACCACGGCGGCGACGAGGGTCAAGCCGCAGCGGCTGCGCCAGGCGCGCGTGATCGGGTACCAGCCTTCAGACATCAGGCCCCTAACCTATCCGCCGCTTCGTTAACGAACCATCAACCATGTTGGAAGCGCTACTTTGATCGTGATGTCGAGTTATTGAGGCGGAAATCCGGATAGCAAGGTGCCTCCTGGCTCCCCAGCACAGGGATTTTGAAGAGTTGCCGATTGTCTTGGTGTAAGGCTTCTGAGAAACCCGCGCAAACGCTGGGGATTGGCTGAAGCCGCCCCCCAATTTCGTCATTCTATGGCGGAGCAAGGAGCGAAGCGACGCGGCGCAGACCATAGAATCCATTCCGTGACTTGGAAGCGCCGCCACGGTGCTGAATTTTGCTCCGTTGCACGCCTTGGCAGAGGTAACGGCATGGATTCCAGGGTCTTCGCGACGGAGCTTCGCTCCTGCTCCGCCCTGGAATGACGATCGCGATGGGCGTTTCGGCCAATCTCCAACGCATGCCGCCTGCCAACGCACCGCGAATTACGATCGATGATACGGATGCCCCGCCAGGATCGTGGCGATCCGATAAAGCTGCTCGCCCAGCATCACGCGCACCAGCTGGTGCGGCCAGGTCAGCGCCCCGAACGACAGCACAAGGTCAGCCTGATCGCGCAAGACCTTGTCATGGCCGTCGGCGCCCCCGATGGCGACGACCAGTGCCTTGCGGCCGCCGTCGCGTAACTGGCCGACACGGGCGGCGAGTTCCTCCGACGAAAGCGACTTGCCGCGTTCGTCGAGCAGGATGAGAACGGTACCGGCCTGCAGCTGGGCCTGCAGCTTCTGGGCTTCCTCGCGGCGGCGCTCGTCGGCGCTCTGTCCGCGGCTCTCGGGGACCTCGACGATGCCGGCAAATTCCAGCCCGACCGCGGGCCCGCTTTTGGCGAAGCGCTCGAAATAGCGGTCGGCGAGCTCTCTCTCGGGGCCGGTCTTCATCCGGCCCACGGCATGAACGGTGATCTTCATCCTCGCCCCGGCGAGCTTGTCCTAGCGCCTACCGTGACGGTTCACGGCAGGCGGATCAAGGCTCAGTGCAAGGTCTCTTCCTCGAGGTCCGGCGCCAGCCACATCTTTTCGAGATTGTAGAAGTCGCGGACTTCGGGGCGGAAGACATGGACGATGATGTCGCCCGAATCGATCAGGACCCAGTCGGCGCTGGCCAGCCCCTCGACGCGCGCGGTGCCGAGGCCGGCATCCTTGAGCGCCTTGAGGAGATGATCGGCGACAGCCGAGACATGACGGTGCGATCGGCCCGAGGCGATGACCATATAGTCGCCGAGGCTCGATTTCCCCTGGATGTCGATTGAGACGATGTTTTCGGCCTTGGAGTCTTCCAGACTGGCAAGGACTGTGGCGATGGCGTGGGACGCGGCGTCGTTTACGCTGATCCCGGCCGGCGAAGGCATGATGTCAGCCTTCTTCCGCAGTGCTGTTCTCAGTGTGTTTCCTTTCCCAACAAGAACAACCAAATCACCCATGCAAATCAGGTGACACCACTTAGATAGGCAGAGTTCCATTGCAGTTTCAAGACGACGGCCCCGAAGCGTGATCCCCACGGATGGTCCAGAGGCTTTCAGCCGGACTGCAAAAGGCGGGAACCGATCCCGGGCGCATGGGTTATCGGCGCACCGACCAACGGGATCCCCGTCATGCCCACCGACCCGCAAAGCGCCCTCATCACCATCCAGGCCGGGCTCGCGCAGCTCAGCACCTTGATCGTTTCCTATTCCTTCTCGGCCATCGGCGCCGTCATCCTCCTGGTCGTCGGCTATTTCGTCGCCGGCCTGGCCGAACGCTCGATCCGTGTCGGCCTCAGTCATATCCACGGCTTCGACGCGACCTTGCGCAATTTCTTCTCCAAGATCGTGCGTTACGCCATCCTGATCCTGGTCGTCATCATGGTGCTCGGCCAGTTCGGGGTGCAGACGGCCTCCATCATCGCAGCAATAGGCGCTGTCGGCCTCGCCATCGGGCTGGCGCTGCAGGGCACGCTGCAGAACATCGCCGCGGGCATCATGCTGCTCGCGCTCAGGCCCTTCCGCATCGGCGAATCTGTCGAGGTCGGCTCGATTGCCGGCACCATCGAGGAAATCGGCCTCTTCGCCACCAAGCTGCGCTCCGCCGACGGCGTCTATGTGCTGGCGCCCAACTCGACGTTGTGGAACCAGCCGGTGCGCAATTTCACCCGCAACGGCGTGCGCCGCACCGACATAGGCTTGAGCATCGGCTCCTGGAACGATATCGACCGCGCGCAAAAGACGCTGCTTGCCATCGCCGGCGCCGAAAAGCGCATCCGCCGCGAACCGGCGCCGATCGCCTTCGTGGCCAGTCTCGGCGACGCGACCGTTTCGCTCACCTTGCGTTACTGGACCTCGGCCGCCGACCACTTCTCGACCCAGATCGACATGACCAAGCGCGCCAAGCAGGCTTTCGACAGCGAAGGCATCTCGATCCCGCTGCCGCCTCCTGAGGTGCCGGCGCCGGAGGCACGCAAGCAGTAGTCATGTGTTCTTCACTTGGAGGCGGTCGTCTCGTCCGGCGCGAAGGCAAGCTCCACCGGCAAGGGCGTCTGCGCCGACATCGGCGCGAAACTGCCGCTTGTGGGCGCGGGCGTCGGCCGGCCCGCCATCACGCGCCACAGCACGAACAGACAGAAGGCTGATGCGATGACGATGCCGACATAGATGAAGGCCGCCGTGCCGAAGACGGCGGAAAGCGCCGTGACGAGGCCCGGCACGATGAAGCCGGCCAGCGACCAGGCAAACAGCATCGAGCTCGACAGCGCCAGAAGCTCGTCCTTGGCGGCACGGTCGGCGGCATGCGCGCTGGACAGCGCATAGATCGATTCCGACGCCCCGTCCCAGATGAGATAGATCACCACCAGCACCATCAGCGCGCCGCCGTCGAAGGCGATGGCAAGCACGCTGGCGACGGTCGCCAGCGCCGCCGCGCCCGCCAGCACATAGCGCCGGTCCGTGCGGTCCGAAATCCAGCCGAGCGGTATCTGCAGGATCAGCGTGCCGACCGGCATCGCCGACAAAAGCAGCGCCACGTCGGCCTGGCTGTAGCCCTTGGCGGTGGCGTGGATCGGCGCGAAACCGGATACGATCATCGTCAGGCCGCCGACGGCGAGCATTCCGGCGACGCCAACCGGCGAGATGCGCCAGGCACGGCGCAATGCCACCGATGCGGCCTGCGGCGCGGGCGGCTGCGCGAGCCGCGTCATGCCGACCGGCAGGATGGAAAGCGCCGTGAAGGTGATGCCGATCAGCGCTGCCGCGGCCGTGTGGATGTCGACCGCGGCGAGCGTCGCATATCCCACGCCGAGCCCGGCTATATAGGCGACATAGAACACCGCCATCACCCGGCCGCGGATCGAATTCGGCAAGGCGTCGTTCAGCCAGCTCTGCGCGACGATGAACAGCCCACAAATGGCGAAGCCGTAAAGCGCCCGGGCGGCGATCCAAAGCAGCGGGATCGGCCCGGCGCCGATCGCGGCGTTGGAGAGCGCAATCAGCGCCGAAAGCACCATGAAAGCGCGGGCGTGGCCGACCCGCCTGACGAGCGGCCCGGTCAGGATGCAGCCGGCCAGCCCCCCAGCCGAGAGCCCGGTGACGATCAGGCCGGCCCAGGTCGGGTCGAAGCCGTCGGCGCCGAGACGCACCGGGATATAGGCGAACATCAGCCCATTGCCGATGGCGATCAGCGCCATCGACATGATGACGCTGGCAATGGCGATCAGCGGCGCCGGTTGTTCGGCGCGGCTGGGATCGGTCGTGGCGGTGTTCTGCTTCAGCATGCCAGCGCAGCATCGCTTACCGGAGGACGGAAAGCAGCTGTAAAAGCGACATGGCGCGCCTTCCCTTCCCCCCTTGTGGGGAAGGTGGATTGCCGCGAAGCGGCAAGACGGATGAGGGGTGCTGGAAGGATCTCTGCGTTGCAGAAGTAGCGCTCAAGATCCTCAATCTTGGAGGTCGCACTCCGCTGGAAGGAAGAAACTCAGCCCCTCGCCGCCTTGCGGATCGCGGTGGAGGAGAGCGACGAGCGCGGGCCGTGGATGAAGGTCCAGGCCGGCGCCTGCATGCGGGCGAGCAGCGGCGCGTCGCCCTCGTCGATGCGGGCATAGTCGAAGGTCTTGGCGACCACCGACGACAGGAAGGAGAGCGTGGCGCCCGGACGATCGATGACCGCGATCGGGAAGGTCAGCACGATCTCGCGCCAGCGCTGCCAGCGGTGGAAGTCACGCAGGCTGTCGGCGCCCATGATCCAGACGAAATCGACACCCGGATTGCGCGCCTTGACCAAAGCGAGCGTGTCGGCGGTGTAGCGCACGTGATGCGCCGCCTCGAAGGCGGTGACCTTGATCCTGGGATTCCTGGCGATCCTTTCGGACAATTCGATACGCTCGGCGAGCGGCGCCAGTTCCCGCCCGCTTTTCAGCGGGTTGCCCGGTGTCACCATCCACCAGAGCTGGTCGAGCGCCAGCCTTCTCAGCGCAATTTCTGCGACCAGCGAATGTCCGGCATGCGGCGGATTGAACGAGCCGCCGAACAGGCCGACGGTCAGGCCCTTTGCGGCATGCGGCATGCGAAAATAGCGGGCCGGGACAGGCTGCTCGGCTTGCGAAAGCATTCGCCTTGGCCTCCCTCAGGCCTGCCGGGCGAAAAGCGTCAAGGCCTCACCTGTCCCGACCCGCGCACGCGGTATTTGAACGAGGTGAGTTGCTCGACGCCGACCGGCCCGCGCGCATGCATCTTGCCGGTGGCGATGCCGATCTCGGCGCCCATGCCGAACTCGCCGCCGTCGGCGAACTGCGTCGAGGCGTTGTGCAGCAGGATCGCCGAATCGATCTCGTTGAAGAATCTTTCGACCGCTTGCGTATCCTCGGCGATGATCGCCTCGGTGTGGTGCGAGGAGAAAGTCTCGATATGCTCGATCGCGCCGGCGACGCCGTCGACCAGCTTCACCGCGATGATGGCGTCGAGATATTCCGTCACCCAGTCGGCGTCGGTCGCCGGGCTGGCATCGGCAAAGGCTTTCAACACCTCGGCGTCGGCGTGGATCTCGCAGCCGGCCGCGCGCAACGCTTCCAGGATCGGCGCCAGATGCGTGGCGGCCACCGCGCGGTCGACCAGCAGCGTCTCGGCGGCGCCGCACACGCCGGTGCGCCGCATCTTGGCGTTGACCGCGATCCTTACCGCCATCCCGAGATCGGCCGAGCGGTCGATGTAGAGATGGCAGATGCCCTCCAGATGCGCGAAGACCGGCACCCGCGCCTCGTTCTGCACGCGCCCGACCAGGCTTTTGCCGCCGCGCGGGATGATGACGTCGAGATTGCCGCCAAGCCCTTTCAGCATTTCACCGACCGCCGCGCGGTCGGTGGTCGGCACCAGCTGGATGGCATCCTGCGGCAGGCCCGCGGCCTTCAGCCCTTCGACCATGCAGGCATGGATCGCCGACGACGAATTGATCGAATCCGAGCCGCCGCGCAGGACGACCGGATTGCCCGCCTTGAGGCAAAGCGCGCCGGCATCCGCCGTCACATTCGGGCGGCTTTCATAGATGACGCCGACGACGCCGAGCGGCGTGCGCACGCGCTCGATATGCAGCCCGTTCGGCCGATCCCATTCGGCGATGACGTCGCCGACCGGATCCTTGAGCGCGGCGATCTCGCGAATGCCGTCGGCCATCGCCTTGATGCGCGAAGTATCGAGTTTCAGCCGGTCCATGAAGGAGCCGGACAAACCGGCCTCCTCGCCATTCGACATGTCGATGGCATTGGCGTCGAGGATGGCCTGCTCGTTACGCAGGATGGCGTCCGCCATCGCGGCAAGCGCGGCGTTCTTGGCCTTGGTCGAAGCGACGGCCAGCGGTCGGGCGGCGGCGCGCGCGCGGCGGCCGATGTCGGCCATCAGCGCAATCGTGTCTTCGCCGGATTTTTCATGCAGTTTCAGCATGGTTCATCCTCCGCCCGTCGTCGTTCAATACTTATTCGTCGGCCAATACTTGGTCGCCGACAACGCTTACCACAAGGTCGTCGCGATGGATCATCGCCGAGCGCGCCTCGTAGCCGAGCACGTTTTCAATCTCGGCCGTCTTCAGACCCGCGATCCTTACGGCATCGGCGGCATCATAGGCAACCAGCCCGCGCGCGATCTCGCGGCCCTCGGGCGACAGGATCGCCACCGTGTCGCCACGCGAGAAATTGCCGCTGACCAGTTTTACCCCGGCCGGCAGCAAGGACTTGCCGGATTTCAACGCGCCGATTGCGCCGGCATCGACGGTGAGCCGGCCGGCCGGCTCGAGCTGCCCGGCGATCCAGGTC
>NZ_RZTO01001259.1:0-1139 GCF_003997225.1 Mesorhizobium sp. M2C.T.Ca.TU.002.02.1.1 | reverse complement strand
GCATCGGCCTTGCCGGCACCTGGCGGGTGCTCGGCCACAAGGCGGCGCCGGTGCTGCGCAACCTCTGATGCGCAGCCTTGACTGAGGGCTTCGGCGGCTTGCCCGGTTAAATCTTGGTAAGAATGGCGGCCGGAAGGCCCGAAAACCGGGCTTTTGCCTTCTCACAAAGCGTTACCGCGCGTTACCGTCTTGTTCTTGACGTCGAGAACGCTCATATTTTGCGCAGGCATGCTGGAGTTCCGCCAGCGGCGCCTGGTCCCCAAAAGACCTGTCACCGGACGGGGCAGAAGCAACAGAGGATTTCCAATGGCTGATCCCATTCGCAACTACCAGACGTCCGCCGCCCCCGGCGCGCGCGTCGATATCGATCAGGGCCTGCGCGCCTATATGATCAAAGTCTACAACCTCATGGGGCTTGGCCTGCTCATCACCGGCCTTGCCGCCTGGGGCGCCTTCCACCTCGCCGTCACGGGCGACGGCCAGCTGACCGGCTTCGGCCAGCTCATCTATGCAAGCGCGTTCCGCTGGGTCGTCATCCTGGCGCCGCTGGCCGCCGTGATGTTCCTGTCGTTCCGCATCCAGTCGATGAGCGTGGCGGCGGCGCAGACCACGTTCTGGGTCTATGCCGGCCTTGTCGGCCTGTCGCTGTCGACGATCTTCCTCGTCTACACCGGCACCAGCATCACCCAGACCTTCTTCGCCACGGCCGCGGCCTTCGGCGGCCTCTCGCTCTATGGCTACACGACCAGGCGCGACCTGTCGGCGTTCGGCTCGTTCCTGATCATGGGCGTGATCGGCCTGCTGATCGCGATGCTGATCAACATCTTCCTGCAGTCGTCGGCGCTCGCCTTCGCCATCTCGGCGATCGGCGTGCTGGTCTTCGCGGGCCTCACCGCTTACGACACGCAGCGGATCAAGGAGATGTATTTCGAGGGCGACGTCGCCGATGTCGCCGGCCGCAAGGCCATCATGGGCGCGCTGCAGCTCTATCTCGACTTCATCAACCTGTTCATGTTCCTGCTGCAGTTCAGGGGCGACCGCCGCTAAAGGCAGTTGCCGGTCTCACTGGACCACAGACTTTGCGAAGGGCGGCCCAACGGCCGCCCTTTCTTTTTACGCAGTCCTTTGCTGTTATCGAG
>NZ_RZTO01001258.1:0-1139 GCF_003997225.1 Mesorhizobium sp. M2C.T.Ca.TU.002.02.1.1 | reverse complement strand
TGGCCAAGAATGTGTTTCAGGTGCACGGCGTGGATGCGAGCGGGCGCGTGGTGGTGCAGCGTCAACTGCGCCGCGCGCAGGTGGCGAAGTTCTTCGCCGCGCAACCGCCGGCGCTGATCGGGATGGAAGCTTGCGGCTCGGCCCATCATTGGGCCCGCACGCTCAGCGCGCTCGGCCATGAGGTCAAGCTGATGCCACCGGCCTATGTGAAGCCCTATGTCCCGCGCAACAAGAACGATGCCCGCGACGCGCACGGCTGTTGCGAGGCGGTGAGCCGGCCCGACATGCGCTTCGTGCCGATCAAGACAGTCGAACAGCAGTGGGCCAGAGCGCTGCACCGCACGCGTGACCTTCTGGTGCGCCAGCGCACGCAGTTGGCCAACGCCATGCGTGGCATGCTCTACGAGATGGGCCTGACGAGCGCCCAGGGGGCTGCGGGCCTGGAAGCGCTGCTGCGGCGCATCGAGGCTTCGGATGAGGCCATTCCCGAGGCGCTGCTGATCTGCCTGGCGCCGCTGGCCGGGCAATGGCGCGCGCTGGATGGCGAGATCGGTAAGCTGGACAAGCAGATCCTGGCTCAGGTCAGGCAGCAGCAAGCGGCCTTGCGGCTGACGACGATCCCGAGCGTCGGCCCGATCATCGCGCATGCAATCATCGCAGCCATCGGCGACGGTCGTCAGTTCGCCTCGGCCAGGGACTTCGCGGCGTGGCTGGGCCTGACCCGCAAGAGCCATGACACCGGCGGCAAGCACAGGCTGACAGGCCATATCAGCCGCGCCGGCGACAGGGACCTGCGAAGGCTGCTCATTCTCGGCGCCAGTTCCTGGCTGCGTCAGGTCAGGGCCAAGCCCGACAGAGGCTCGCCCTGGATACGCGGCCTGCTGGCCAGGCGGCCGGTCAAGGTCGCGGTCGTGGCTCAGGCGGCCAAGACCGCCCGCATCATCTGGGCGATGCTGAGCTCGGGACAACAATACAGGGCGCCGGTAGCGGCATAGGCCGCTATCGAGGCCCTCAACGAGGTAAGGAGCAAAAAAGCAGCACGGCAAAATGGTCAGGACCTGGGTCGGCAAACTCCGTTGTCGTCATCGCGCTTCCAAAGCGCGCTAGAATGATTGGAACCGATCCGCGTAACCCCTGCG
>NZ_RZTO01001257.1:0-1142 GCF_003997225.1 Mesorhizobium sp. M2C.T.Ca.TU.002.02.1.1 | reverse complement strand
CCGATCGCAGGTTCGATCGAGCGGGCGGCGCCTTCGAGGTCGTTGCGCGTCGCCTCCAGCCAGTTGCGGACGGCGTGGAAGTCGAGGCGCTTCGGCAGCGGCGGCAGCGCCTCGTTGTCGCGGCTGGCGAGCGCCTTGAACACGTCCGGCGTCGAGACGGCGATACCCGGATTGACCAGGACGAGGCCGAGCGCCGGAAATGCGGTGAGCGGCGACACCTCATCGCCGATGCCGCGCGCGACCAACGGCTGCGACTTCAGGCACATCGGCAGATCGGCGCCGAGCGAAAGCCCGATCCGGGCCAGCGAGCTATCGTCGATATCGAGCTTCCAGAGCCGCGCCAGGCCGTTGAGCGCGGCTGCCGCGTCGCTCGAACCGCCGCCGACACCTGAGGCGATCGGCAGGTTCTTCTCCAGCCGGATGGCGACGGGCGGCGCATGTTGCGCGCCGGCTTCCAGGCGCAAGGCATCGCGGGCCCTGACCACCAGATTGCCGTCGTCGAGCGGCAGGCCGGCGGCGTAGCGGCCGGACACCGAGAAGTCGTCCTGCTCGGCCGGCTCGATCTCGAGCCGGTCGCCGAAGCGGGTGAAGACGGCAAGGCTGTCGATGAGGTGGTAACCGTCGTCGCGCTGTCCGGTAATATGCAGCGCCAGGTTGACCTTGGCCGGCGCAAGCCACATCCGGACCTCTGTGCCGGGCTCAAGAATGTCGGCTGCTGGCGAGATGGGATCAGTCCTTGGCCAGACGGTATTCGCCGGTCTTCGGATCCTTGACCAGCGTTCCCATCGTGCCGTTCGCCGCCTGTTTCTCGGTGCGCCGGATCTTGGCCGTCACGCGTTCGGCCTCGCGCACGAAAGCGCGGTAGCCGAAGTAAGCGGCGGCGCCGACGACAGCGAAGAAAATGATCTGCGGCATCACAAACTCCTCCCGCGTTCTCGCGGCAAGGCCGGCCGAATGGGTCGGTCAAGCCGCCATGCTAGACGCAATCATGGCTTTTTCAAAGCCCGAAGCGCGCCCACAACGCGCGCTCTTCCGCCGCATCGAGCACGCCGTTTGCAGCGGCAGCGGCGATATCGGGCGCCGAGAAGCGTGAGCCGAACAGGCCGAAACGGCCAAACAGACCGCGTGGCGCGGTGATAAGC
>NZ_RZTO01001256.1:0-1148 GCF_003997225.1 Mesorhizobium sp. M2C.T.Ca.TU.002.02.1.1 | reverse complement strand
GCGCTGATGGTCAATGGACCGATCTGGGTCCCGACCGTGGCGCGGATCGGCGCATATACGCCGGATTGGCCGACCGGTGCAAACGTCACCAGCATGCGGCTCTTGTTCTTGAGGAAGTTCAGCGCCTTGCGGCCCTTGCGATAGCCCGCCACTGGTTCGAAGCCCATCTTGCAGGTCACCGTGTCGCCCTTGTAGCCGGGCACCGAGATCGAACCCTTGGACGCATAGGTCAAGGTCAGGTCGGCGCGCATCTCGCCATCGTAGAATTTGACCGTGCGCCCGCAGACCTTGTCCAGGCTGTCGGCATGGATGACGGTCGCCGCCATCGGATCGAGCACCGATTTCAGGTCTCCGTCGCCGATCGGCACCCAGTTCTTCGGATCGCGCTTGCCTGGAGCGGGAACGACTTGCGTGGAGGAGACGCCCCCATTGCTGAAGCGGATATCGACCATCGAGGCCTTCTTGCCGGACGTATAATCGGCCCTGAACGCCTGCGGCGTCATCCGCTTGTCGGAAATGGTGCCTTTCGACGAAATCGTACCTTTCGTATCGTCGAACAGCCTGCCGAGCCCGGCGGCGGAGACGGTGCCGTTGATGGCGTAGGTATCGCCCTCGTAGCGGCTGGAAAAAGTCGCCCTGGCGATCGAAAGGCCGAGATAGGACACCGTATATTCGCCCTTGAAGGATTGCGGCGGCGCGGCGGCGAAGCTTGTTGCCGGCACGGCAAGGGCAAGCAGGGTGGCGAATGCGTGAGTCGAGCGGACCATGGCGGCTGACGAATCCCTGGCGGTTCGGCCGGAACGCAAAGGATCCAGCCTGACATATCCCTTCGCGAACGGCTTATAGTTTGAAATCCGGCCTTTATATGGAGCGCGACCGACAGCCGGCGATGCGCCGGAGCTTGACGCAATGGTGAAATGCCACTATGGAACGCCAACTTTTCCAAAGGCCGCCTGACCGAGACCGCGCGCCGCCTGGCGCGGGCAGAATGGTTTGGCAGGTTTAGAAACTGAAGGTTAGACAAATGTCCCGCACCTGCGAACTCACTGCCAAGGCAGTCCAGACCGGCAACAATGTGAGCCACGCCAACAACAAGACCAAGCGTCGCTTCCTGCCGAACCTGGTCAATGTGACGCTGATTTCCGAAG
>NZ_RZTO01001255.1:0-1149 GCF_003997225.1 Mesorhizobium sp. M2C.T.Ca.TU.002.02.1.1 | reverse complement strand
AATCCAGCACATAGACGCCGCAATCCTTCAGCTTGGCCAGCTTTTCCGGATTGAAGAAGACATCCCAGCTGTCGATCTTGTCGGTGCCGAGCGCGGCCTGCACCTTCTTGACGTTATAGCCAAGGCCGACCGTGCCCCACATATAGTTGACCGAGTATTCGTTGCCCGGATCGTATTTGGCGGTGCGCTCGGAAATGACGTCCCACATGTTGGAAATGTTGGGCAGCTTCGACTTGTCGAGCTTCTGGAACACGCCCGCCTGGATCTGGCGCGCCAGGAAGTTGGCGCTCGGCACGACGACGTCATAACCGCTGCCGCCGGCGAGCAGCTTCGTCTCCAGGATCTCGTTGGAATCGAAGGTGTCGTAGACGACCTTGATGCCGGTCTTCTTGGTGAAATCGTCGATGATCGAGCTGTCGATATAGTCCGACCAATTGTAGACGTTGACGACGCGGTCCTCGGTGTGGCCGCTTAGTGTGAAAAGCGTCAGAAATGCCGACGTCGCCGAAAGCAAAAGCGCTTTGCGGATCATGGTGTTCTCCTTTGGTGAGTGTTCCCTCGCCGGCTCGTCGCGATATGGCGGGGCGGCGTTGGTTTTAGACTATTGAGCTTTCCGGAGAGCGACAAGCGTGAACTCAACACGCCAGGCCCGATCATGGCATCAAGGTTTGAGGCGTCCCGGCCTCCCCGGCGAGGCGCCCGGGCGGCGTCAACGGCATGCACCGTGGCGTATTGAGAGCTATGACGATGCTGTCCGGCCCCGAGCAGGCCGGCGGAGACACTTGGCAAGATACGCCTGTCTTGTTGTTGCCGTAATCGCAGCCTGCCCGCCCGGCAACAGGGTTGTCAATGGGGAACGCTGCCTATCGTCCTAAAGCGCGCCGCGCTGAAACGGATTCAGGCGACGCGCTTTAGGACTTTGTCTTGATGCATGTCGTTCTCCCAGAACCGCTGCACACTTCTGGGTGACATGCATTGGTCAATTGGGTGACGGCAGGCCGGTGACGCCGGGACGCGCCGGCCGTGCCTGGCGCTTGAACTCCAGGCCGATATGGATGAGCAGCGCCGTGACCACGACCGCGCCGCCGATGATGGTGCGCACCGACGGCACTTCGGAATGGACGAGCCAGACCCAGATCGGCCCAAGGA
>NZ_RZTO01001254.1:0-1149 GCF_003997225.1 Mesorhizobium sp. M2C.T.Ca.TU.002.02.1.1 | reverse complement strand
GAAAAGGATCGTTCGCGACGGCGACCGCATCGTCATCGGCGCCATGACCACCCAGCATGAACTGCTGGCGTCGCAGACGATCGCATCCGCTTTGCCGATCCTGCATGAGACGGCCCTGCTGATCGCCGACCCGCAGGTGCGCTATCGCGGCACCATCGGCGGCAATGTCGCCAATGGCGATCCCGGCAACGACATGCCGGCCCTGATGCTGACGCTCGGCGCCGATTATACGCTGGAGGGGCCGGACGGAAGCCGCACGGTCGCAGCTGGCGAGTTCTATCAGGGTGCATATTTCACCGCCCTCGAGCCTGGCGAAATTCTCACCTCGGTCTCTATACCCGTACCGCCGGCCGGCCATGGCTACGCTTACGAGAAGCTGAAGCGCAAGATCGGCGACTATGCGACCGCCGCCGCTGCCGTGGTGCTGACCATGGCCGGCGGCAAGGTGGCGACCTGCTCGATCGGCCTCACCAACCTTTCCGAGACGGCGCTGCTGGCCGAGGACGCGGCGGCGGCCGTGGTCGGCACGACGCTCGATGATGCGTCGCTGAAGAAGGCGGCCGAAGCAGCCAGGGCGATCATGAGCCCGGCCGGCGACGGGCGTGGTCCGCCGGAATACCGCAAACATGTCGGCGGCATCATGGTCGAGCGGGCGCTGAAGCGCGCCGCCGCCGTCACTCGTTAGGGAGGACGATCGATGACCCAGGCCAAGA
The DNA here is from genome assembly GCF_003997225.1 of Mesorhizobium sp. M2C.T.Ca.TU.002.02.1.1. NCBI lineage: Bacteria > Pseudomonadati > Pseudomonadota > Alphaproteobacteria > Hyphomicrobiales > Phyllobacteriaceae > Mesorhizobium > Mesorhizobium sp. M2C.T.Ca.TU.002.02.1.1. The sequence goes on along the minus strand of NZ_RZTO01001254.1, from coordinate 436 downwards.
AGACCCAGGTCAGCATGACGGTGAACGGCCAGCCCGTCGAAGGGCTGGTCGAGCCGCGCACGCTGCTCATCCATTTCATTCGCGAGAACCTGCAGCTTACCGGCCCGCATATCGGTTGCGAAACGACCCATTGCGGCGCCTGCACGATCGACATGGACGGCATGTCGGTGAAGAGCTGCACCGTCTTCGCGGTGCAGGCCGAAGGCGCCGAGATCACCACGATCGAAGGCATCGCCAACCCGGACGGCACCCTGTCGGCGCTGCAGGAAGGCTTCCGCATGATGCACGGCCTGCAATGCGGTTTCTGCACGCCGGGCATGATCACCCGCGCGCATCGTCTGCTGCAGGAAAACCCGAACCCGAGCGAGGAGGAGATCCGCTTCGGCATCGCCGGCAATCTCTGCCGCTGCACCGGCTACCAGAACATCGTCAGGGC
>NZ_RZTO01001253.1:0-1150 GCF_003997225.1 Mesorhizobium sp. M2C.T.Ca.TU.002.02.1.1 | reverse complement strand
TGACAGAGCAGGTCGTAAAAACACTCACCGACCCTTCTTTCCTGATCGCGATGCTGGTCGGCATTGCCGTTTTTGCGACCGTCTTCACGCTCATGCCGGCGTTCGGCGGCACGTCGCTCAAGTCGCGCATGAAGACCGTGGCGATCGAGCGCGACAAATTGCGCGCCGAACAGCGTGCGCGGCTGGCCAATGAGGCCGACCGCCGTCGCAAGGGGCTGCGCGAGGAGCAGTCCATCGGCATGCGCAACATCGTCGACCGCCTGGATCTCAGGCGCGCCCTTGCCGACGAAAACACCGTCCAGAAGCTCAAGGTCGCCGGCTTTCGCGGCCAGAACCCGCTGACGCGCTTCCTGTTCTTCCGCCTCGTCCTGCCATTCGTCGGCTTTGCCTTGGCGGCCGTCTATCTGTTCGTGCTCGGCGGCCTGCCTCAGCAGCCGGCCTCCATCAAGCTCTTCGTCTGTGTCGTTGTCGCCTATGGCGGCTTCTACGCGCCGATCCTCTACGTCAACAACCGCGCGACCAAGCGTAAGCAGTCGATCCAGTTGGCATGGCCGGACGCGCTCGACCTGATGCTGATCTGCGTGGAATCCGGCATGTCGGTGGAAGCGGCCTTGCGCAGGGTTGCCGATGAAGTCGGCGCGCAGTCCGTGGCGCTTGCCGAGGAATTCGTGCTCACCAATGCCGAGCTGTCTTATCTGCAGGATCGCAAGATCGCCTATGAAAACCTGGCAAGCCGTACCGGCCTGGAATCGGTGAAGTCGGTGTCGCAGGCCCTGGTCCAGGCCGAACGCTACGGCACGCCGGTGGCGCACGCGCTGCGCGTCCTCGCCTCGGAAAGCCGCGACATGCGCATGAACGCTGCCGAAAAGAAGGCCGCGGCGCTTCCGCCGAAGCTCACCGTGCCCATGATCCTGTTCTTCCTGCCGGTTCTGTTCGCCATCATTCTGGGTCCGGCCGGCATCCAGGTCAGCCAGCGCGGCATCTTCGGCGACCAGCACAGCTCCTCGAGCCAGTAGCAATTCCAGGAAAAGTATCGGGCGGTTAAAGCATGTCTCCCGAAAGTGGGACCCGGTTCGGGATAAAGACATGCGCAAAATCAAAACCTAAAGCGCATGGAGCGAATCTGAAAGATCGCGACGCGCTTTAGGCT
>NZ_RZTO01001252.1:0-1152 GCF_003997225.1 Mesorhizobium sp. M2C.T.Ca.TU.002.02.1.1 | reverse complement strand
AGCACGTCCTGGCCGTCGAAATGCGAGCGGTCGCGATAGCCGGTCGCCGCCGCATGCACGACCGCTCGCATTTCGACGGCCAGGACGTGCTGGAAAGCGGCCTTCCGGGTCCCGGCAACGCCACCACCGGCTGGCTCAACCGGGCCTTGGCCAGCCTGCCGGCGGGCGAGCGCGTGGCTAAGCTCGGCGGCCTGGCGGTCGGGCCTTCGACACCGCTGGTGATCCGCGGTGGCGCCCCCGTGCTCGGCTGGGCGCCGCAGGCCCTGCCGACGCCCGGGGATGCCTTGGCGGAGCGTGTGCTCGACCTCTACAACCACCGCGATCCGGTGCTGGCGGCAGCACTGCAGAAAGGGCTCGACGCCGATCGGATGGCGCTGGGCGACCAGATGGACGGCAAGACCATGAAGCCGAAAGGCGGCCTCGACAATGCCGCAGGCATGCGGCAGTCGGCACAGGGCGCGGCGAGGCTGATGGCGGCCGATGACGGGCCGCGCATCGCAGCGCTCGCCTTCGACGGCTGGGACACGCATGTCAACGAAGGCGGCGCCACCGGCCGGCTCGCCAATCTGCTCGGCGGCCTCGACGGCGCCTTCGAGGAATTCGAGAATGGGCTCGGCGAGCGCTGGAAGGACACGGCGGTGGTCGCCATCACCGAGTTCGGCCGCACGGCGCGCATCAACGGCACCGTCGGCACCGATCACGGCACCGGCACGGTGGTGCTGCTCGCCGGCGGCGCGATCAAGGGCGGCCGTGTCATCTCCGACTGGCCGGGACTGAAGCCGGCGCAGCTCTACGAAAGCCGAGACCTCGCGCCAACCAGCGATGTGCGGGCGGTGCTGAAGGGACTGCTCGCCGATCAGTTCGGGCTGTCGGCGGCGGTGCTCGGCGACAAGGTGTTTCCGGAGTCGGCGGCGGTGACGCCGATGCGGGATCTGGTGGCGTGAGCTTCGACGTGCCTGTCAGGGATAGGCGCCAGCGCCCGTCATTCGTCATCCACGGGCGGAGCAAGGAGCGAAGCGACGCGGCGCAGACCCGAGGATCCATTCCGTGACTTCAGAGCGCTGCGGCAGTGCAGAATTCTACTCCGCTGCACCCTTCGACCCAGGTAACGGAATGGACCCTCGGGTCTCCGCGTCCGCTTCGCTCCCGCTC
>NZ_RZTO01001251.1:0-1155 GCF_003997225.1 Mesorhizobium sp. M2C.T.Ca.TU.002.02.1.1 | reverse complement strand
GCGCATCAGCGTGCGCGTCGGCGGCCAGTTCACCTCCGAGGAGAGCCTGCGGGCCATCAATTTGCGCGTCAACGACCGCTTCTTCCGGCTGAGCGACGTGGCGACGATCCGGCGCGGCTATGTCGACCCGCCGACGGCCCTGTTCCGCTTCAACGGCCAGGACGCGATCGGGCTCGCCATCGGCATGAAGCCCAATGCCAATCTGCTGAAATTCGGCGAGGCCCTGCACGAGGAGATGCAGAAGGTGCTGGCCGACCTGCCGGTCGGTGTCGGCGTTCATCTGGTGGCTGACCAGCCGGTCATCGTCGAGGAAGCGGTGTCCGGCTTCACGCGGGCGCTGTTCGAGGCGGTCGCCATCGTGCTCGCCGTCTCCTTCATCAGCCTTGGGCTGCGGGCCGGCTTCGTCGTGGCGCTGTCGATCCCCCTGGTGCTCGCGATCACCTTCACCGTCATGGAATATCTCGGGATATCGCTGCAGCGCATTTCGCTCGGCGCGCTGATCATCGCGCTCGGGCTATTGGTCGACGACGCGATGATCGCGGTCGAGATGATGGTGGCGCGGCTGGAGGTCGGCGACAATCTGCGCAAGGCGGCGACCTATGTCTACACCTCGACCGCCTTCCCGATGCTGACCGGAACGCTGGTGACGGTCGCCGGCTTCATCCCGATCGGCCTCAATTCAAGCGCCGCCGGCGAATACACGTTCACGCTCTTCGTCGTCATCGCGGTGTCGCTGCTTGTGTCATGGATCGTGGCCGTGCTGTTCGCGCCGCTGCTCGGGGTCACCATCCTGCCGGCGACGATGAAGGAGAAGCATCACGACCAGCCTGGACGCTTCACCTCGCTGTTCCGGCGCGTGCTTGTCTTTTCCGTTCGCCGCCATTGGCTGACCATCATCGTGACGGTGCTTCTGTTTGCCGCCTCGGTCGCCGGCTTCGGCCTCGTGCAGCAGCAGTTCTTCCCGCCATCCGACCGCCCCGAACTCATCGTCGACTGGAACCTGCCGCAGAACTCCTCGATCACGGAGACGCGCGACCAGATGGTGCGCTTCGAGCAGCGCGCGCTGGTCGGCAACCCCGACATCGACCATTTCTCCTCCTATATCGGCCAGGGCGCCGTGCGCTTCGTGCTCGCCTATGACGTGCAGCCGGCCAA
>NZ_RZTO01001250.1:0-1157 GCF_003997225.1 Mesorhizobium sp. M2C.T.Ca.TU.002.02.1.1 | reverse complement strand
GGCCGGTAGCGGTCGATTTCGACCGAAACGTCGGGGTCGCGCAGATAGCCTTGGCGCAATTTGTCGGCGATCTCCTTTTCCAGCTGCTGCGCGGTATGGCCGCGCGCCGGCACCGCGCCGACCAGCGGGAAGGAAAGATAGCCGGACTGGTCGACGCTGTAGGTGTTGGTCAATCCGTCCTGCTCGAACACCGTGACACGGACACGGTCGCCGGCGCCGAGCCGGTAGGGCTGGTCGAGCACCTCGTGAAAGGCGGCGGGCGTCGGGCGGTAGCTCGAGCAACCGGTGAGCAGCGACAGGGCAAGCAAAGCGCGAAAGAGGGAAGCAGTGCTTTTCATGACCGGCCAGGAACCTTCATCGCTCTTGCCGCAAGCCGCGGCACAACCCCAGGAAAGTGCGACCGTTATCATCCTGTTAGGGTTAATGGGCGGTAAAGGAGCGTGGTCCGGGACCTCGTCGATCGGCAAAAAACCAATTGTTCTATTGCTTTCGAGCAATCTTCTTTGAGTGTCCTCTAATAAGCATGCGTTCTGATCTTAACGGGTGAGTTACCATAGTTGTTTACGGTCCATCCTCGACTCAAAGTTCGGAGCAGGATGCATGTCCGTTCAGTCCGCGGCCGCTGATGTTGATGTCGACCTGAGACAGCTTTTCGCCAGCCTAGCGCGAAACTGGCTGCGTATTGTTCTCGTGACCCTCGCGGTCACCGGGCTCGCCTTCGCTTTGGCCTGGCTCGCGACGCCTTATTATAAGGCGACGGCCAAGTTGGAGATCGGCTCGCGCGAATCGGAATACACCCGGCCGCCGGGCACCAATGACGACGAGAAGCCGATTCTCGACGAACAGGGCGTCGCCACCCAGGTCCAGATCATTTCCTCACCCGACATCCTCAAGCAGGTGGCGGCCAAGCTTAATCTGGACAAGCTGCCTGAGTTCGACGAAACGCTGAAGATGTCGGCGCTCGGACGCATGCTCGTTCTTGTCGGGTTGAAAAGCGATCCCTTCGATATTCCGCCGGAAGAGCGCGTGCTGAACGCCATGCACGACAAGCTCAACGTCTATGCCGTTGAAAAGACGCGTGCGATCGCCATCGAGTTCGCCTCGAAGGATCCTAAGCTTGCCGCTGACATAGCGAACGGCATCGCCAACGCCTATAT
>NZ_RZTO01000124.1:0-10690 GCF_003997225.1 Mesorhizobium sp. M2C.T.Ca.TU.002.02.1.1 | reverse complement strand
TACCAGATCAGGGGTGGAAAGTTCGAGATCGGCGACCAGGCCTTCCAGATGGACGCGCTCTTTCAGCCTGGCGCGCGGCACCGCTTCTTCGCTGACCTGGCGGCCAAGCGCGTCGATATCGACGCCTTGAGCGATATTGGCAAGGATGGCTCCAGCGGCGGCAAACCGGCCGGTTCCGGTGAGCCCGACCTTGCCATGCTGTCCGCCTTCGACGCAGACATCAGCGTTGCGATCGATGAACTGGTCAGCGGCAAGATACGGGCTTCCGATGTCCAGCTCGCCGCGACGCTGCGCGACGGACATCTCGAGGCAAAGCTGGAGCATTTCGGCCTCGACGCAGGAAACCTCACCGCGAAAGCCTCGACGGATGTCGGCGGAACACCCCCGACCATACGCGGCAATATTGCGAGTTCGGGGCTGGACATCGGCTCGGTGGCGAAGCTGGCCGGACAGTCCGTGCCGTTGTCCGGCAAGCTCACCGCCGATATGGGGTTCGCGTTTCGCGGACTGACCGCGGACCGCATACTGAGCAGCGCAAATCTGCAGGGAACGGTCGGGATTCGAGAGGGCAAGCTTCCGCTTGCAGTGCTTGCCGATGCGAAGGACCGAACGGCCGACGACATCACCGGGCTCAATCTCGACGCGAAGATCCGCGACATCGGCAAGCCGGTCGATGTGACAGGCAAGCTTGCCTGGCGGGGACAGGCCGTGACGTTCAAGTCCCAGGTCGCGCCCGCATCCTTTCTGGCCGGCGGCTCCGTTGCCGATGCGTCCGGGCCGATCAGCCTTTCGGTTTCCTCCAAATACCTCGAAGGCAGCATAAGCGGCACTGTCGGAGGTGGCGGCACGTTCAAGGGCCAGGTCTCGGCCACGTCGCCCTCGGTGGACAAGCTTATGCAATGGTTGGGGCAAGGCGCTTCCCGCAGTCTGCAGGACTTTGCCTTCAAGGGCGATGTCGATGCCGGCCCGAAGCAATTCTCCTTCCAGAAGGCCGCCATCGCCTTGAATGGCGTCAAGGCGTCCGGGCAAGGCTCGGTGAAGCTGGGGGAGCCCCTCACCATCCGGACGTCGCTCAATTTCGCGAAGCTTGACTTTGCGGCGCTCGCCGGGAGCGGCGGAGCGACGGCCACCGGCAAACAGAAACCGGGCGCGGCAACCGACGCGCCGATCGATCTCTCCTTCCTCAAGGGACTTGATGCCAAGGTGGATATCCAGGCCGACAAGCTCGGCTATGGAAAGGTCTTTGCCGGGCCGGTGGCGACCAACCTGACGGTGGCGGATGGGAAGGCTCACCTCAGCGTGCCGCAAAGCCCCTTCTACGGCGGCACGATTGCCGCGGACATGACGGCCGACGGCTGCCAGGACGCCGCTTCCCTGGACCTGAACACGGCGATCGCCGGCGCGGCCGCCGCGCCGTTGCTCCGTGATGCGGCTGATTTTGACCGCATCGAAGGCACACTCGACGCGACGGTCGCGGTTTCAGGCGTGGGGAAGACCACGAAATCGCTTGCCCGTTCCCTCGGCGGCAAGGCGGCGGCAAAATTCAGCGACGGCGCCTTCCGCGGCATCGACATAGCAGAGGTCTACAACAACCTTGTCGGGCTGCTCGCCGGCGGCTTCAAGCAGGATCAGGCCAAGAAGACGACGTTCACCGAACTCGGCGCCTCATTTGCAATCGCGAACGGCGTCGCGCAGACGACGGATATCAGCCTGCTGGGGCCGCTGGTACGGATGGACGGCTCGGGCAGGATAGACCTCGCCGACCAGACGCTCGACATCCGCCTCAACCCTCGCGTCGTCGCTTCGCTTTCAGGCCAGGGAGGCGACGTCGCCGTGAACGGCATCGGAGTGCCGGTCGTGGTCCAGGGCCCGCTGTTCGCGCCCCGGGCCTATCCGGATCTGAGCGCGTTGGCCAAAGACCCGCAGGGCGCGCTGGACATGTTGAGTCGCCTTGGGTTGCCGACCGGGAAGCTGAAGCTCGACAAGCTGATCCCGGGCCAAACGGGCTCGAACGGCGACGGCTCCGGCAAAGGAGCGGCGGATCTGATCGGCGATCTTCTGCGCAACGCCGCGCCCCGGCCCAAGGCGCCGCCCGCGGCTCCGGAGCCAGCCGTAGTGCCGGAAAACGGCAATACCGAAAACGCGACGCCGCCGCCGCCAAGTTCGAACGCCGGTGGCGAGGCGGAAGCGGAGACCGCCGCGCCGGCCGCCGAACCCACACCGGTCGACCCGCAGGTTGCCCCTGATTCGCCCGAAACGCCCAAGAAAGGGGAAATAGACACACTTCTCGACCAACTGGCCAACTAGGCTAGAGACCCTGGCGACTCTCGTGGAATTCAAGCCTGAAGGCGGGCTTCGGGCATGCCGACTCGATACATCATCTAACGCTCATATGTGCGGCCGAAAATCAAAGTGATTTCGGCCGCCGCAAATCGCCCCCAATCAGGACGTTCTTCCGGCCTTGATCTGCACAGATTGGAGAGGCCGATGAAATTGTCTGTTCTTGCCCTTGCCGGGACCATGCTGGCGGCGATGCCGGCGGTCCAGGCGGCGCCGATGATCGGCGTGCCGGCCAGAAATAGCCTGGTGCGGGAGGCGCATGTCACATGCGCCTATCTGACCGAGGACGGCTACTGCGTGCGGCCGCACAAGAAGCACAAATACTGGAAGCGCCACCACGACTACCGGCCTGCCTACCGCACCTACGCGCCGCAGCCGCCGGACGAGTATTATTGGCGCTATCAGCGCCCACGCCCGATTATCCGGGTCGTTCCAGACTACCCGCGGGACGAAGACAATTGGGATGATTGGGACGATTGAGGCGTCCCGAGGCCGGAAGCCCTTCGCGGGCTAAGGCCTGCTTGCACGCCTCTTGGCCGACGGTGGCCGGCATTCGGCGCCCAGGCAGCGCCTTTGCCGGCCCATCCACGAAGAGCGGGGAGCTGCGCGCCTTCTACCGCTTCAGCGCGATGCTCATTCCGCTGAGATCGGCGTTGACCTGCAGGCCGACCTGCCGGCCGGTGAGCTCGAGCTGGGCGCCCTTGTCGTTGGTCATGACGATCACCTGTGCGCCTCTGCCCAGCGCGCCGCCGCCGCCGGCCGCGCCATAGACGCCCGTCACATCGCTGGCGCGGCGGATGCGGCGCACGGTGCCCTGGAAGTAGGTCTTGGAAGCCCCGAAGGCGAGACCGCCCGAAACGCCGCCGATGGAGATCGGATAGCGTTTGCCATGAAAGGTCAGCGTGCCCTCGCCGCCGGAACCGCCGATGAAGAAGGCCGCCTTGTAGACGGAAAAGCGGATCGTGCCGCTGTCGGCATGCGCGGCGCTGGCAATGCTCACGCCGGCGGCAGCGATTGCCGCGACCGCAACGGAACGGAACCTGGACGAAATCTGCATGGTGGGAAACTCCTCGAGCATCGCCGCTTACCCAGCCGGCCGGGGCATATCAGCTTCAAAAGTATAGCTGAACCCAATTGCCCCGCCATTGGTTCCAAGCGCGCGGACCGAAATCCGGCGGTCACAAAACAGCGAGTCAGGAAGGCAAAAGCCGACGGGAAGCACAGGTGTGTGCTGGCTGGTGGAGCTGAGGGGGATCGAACCCCTGACCTCATCATTGCGAACGATGCGCTCTCCCAGCTGAGCTACAGCCCCGTTCCAGCGGATGGGCTTGTATCGGTCGCGGCCGTTTCATGTCAAGGTGAAAGACCGGGGCGAAAGACCGGGCCGGCCACAAGCAGTGGTCGGGCGGGCCTTGTCCGCACGCCAAGCCCGCGGGCCTTGCCCGCACGCCAAGCAATGGCTACATGTCGGCGACAATTTGGAGACCGGCATGATCGCCCTTATTCAGACCATCGTCATGGCGCTTGATATCTACTGGTGGATCATCATCGCCTCGGCGATCTTTTCCTGGCTCTACGCCTTCAATGTCGTCAACTCGCGCAACCAGTTCGTCGGCACCGTCGGCAACATGCTCTATCGGCTGACCGAGCCGGCCCTGCGCCCGATCCGCCGCTTCATGCCCGACCTCGGCGGCATCGACATCTCGCCGATCATCCTGCTGCTGATCATCTTCTTCATCCGGCAGTTCCTGGTCACTACCGTCTGGTCCTGGGTGGTGACCGGAGGCTGATGAGCTCGCCGTTTCGGCCGCGCGAGAACGGCATCGACCTCTTCGTGCGGCTGACGCCGAAAGCCGCGCTCGACCGGATCGAGGGCATCGAGACGGCGGCTGACGGGCGCAGCCATCTCAAGGCGCGCGTACGCGCCGTGCCGGAGAACGGCGCCGCCAATCAAGCGTTGGAGCGGATGCTGGCCAAGGCGCTGGGCGTGCCCGTGTCGGCCGTTTCGGTGATCGCCGGCGGGACGGCGCGGCTGAAGACGCTGCGGATCATGGGCGATGCGGCTGCGCTGGTGGAACGGCTTCAGACGCTGAGCAAATAACGCTGGCGGCGCCCCCTCGTCCGGCCGCTGCGCGGCCACCTTCTCCCCAGCGGGGAGAAGAGGAGGGTCGGCGCCGGCGCCGGCGTCGACCTGCCCCTCTCCCCTCGGGGAGAGGTCGGATTGCCCCGAATCGCTCCTCGCAATTCGGTTGGCAATCCGGGTGAGGGTCTTCACAACCACTCAATCGCCCAGCGGCAGCTTCGGATCGTCGACCTTCAGCGTGTTCACGCTCTGCTTGATGCGGCGCAAATTCTCCAGCACCTTCGGCCCGCGCGATTCCGCCACCGTGGTGGCGATCATGTCGACGATGGCCAAAAGCGCGTAGCGCGACGAGGTCGGCTTGTAGATGTTGCCGTCCTCGACGGGCTGCAAAAAGATCACCGTGTCGGCAACCTTGGCAAGGGCCGAATCCGGCGCGGTGATGGCGACGGTGGCGGCGCCATATTGCTGCGCGACCTCGACCGCCTCGATCACCGAGCGCGCATAGCCCGAGACGGAGAAGGCAAGCAGCGTCGTCTCCGGCGTCGCGACGGCGGCATACATTCGCTGCAACTGCCCGTCGGTCTGGGCAAGCGCCGAAAGACCCAGCCGGAACAACCGGTTCTGCATCTCGGTCGCCATCATCGAGGAGATGCCGCCGGAACCGAGGCAGAGCACATTGCCCGAAGCGGCGATGCGCGCGGCGACATCCATCAGCGTCGTCATGTCAAGATTCTCGCTGGCGCGCTGGATGGCGGCGATGGCCGCCTCGGTGATGGCGGAAGCGATACGCTGCTCGCGCGCGTCTCGGCTGAGCGGCTCGGGCGACAGATACTGGCCGCCGATGGCGATCGCCTGGGCGACGTAGAACTTAAAGTCGCGAAGGCCCTCGCAGCCGAGATTGCGGCAGAAGCGGGTGACGGTCGGCTCGCTGACGCCGACGCGCGCGGCGATCTCCGAGATCGCCGCCTTGGAGGCGAAATCGAGATCGGAAAGGACGAGCCCGGCCAGCCGGCGGTCCGATTTGGTGCCGTCCTGCGACATCAGTTGCAGGCGGGTGATGATGTCGGCCGGGCTCTTCATCGTCATCTCACAGCGGCAGGCCGGTCGCCTTGTCGAAGAGGTGGATGTGGCGCGGATCGACGCTCACCGGCAGCCGGTCGCCCGGCTTCACCTGCAGCCGGTCGCGGAACACGGCGCGCACCGTGTCATCGCCGACCGAGCCATAGACATGGGTTTCCGAGCCTGTCGGCTCGACGACATCCACCTTGATGGCGATGGCATCGTCGCCGGCGCCGACCACGAAATGCTCTGGCCTGATGCCGGCCTCGACGGTGTCGCTGCCAGAAGCGCCCTTGCCGGCAAGCGCCAGCCGACCGCCGCCCGTGGTCTCGAACCAGGACTTCGCTCCGGCCGTCTTCAGCGCGCCCGACACGAAACTCATCGACGGCGAGCCGATGAAGCCGGCGACGAATTTGTTGGCCGGCCGGTCATAGAGCTCCAGCGGCTGCCCGACCTGCTGGATGCGGCCGCGATCCATCACCACGATGCGGTCGGCCATGGTCATCGCCTCGATCTGGTCATGGGTGACATAGACGATGGTCGATTTCAGCCGCTGATGCAGCGCCTTGATCTCGGTGCGCATCTGCACGCGCAGCTGCGCGTCGAGATTGGAAAGCGGCTCGTCGAACAGGAACACCGAAGGCTCGCGCACGATGGCGCGGCCCATGGCGACGCGCTGGCGCTGGCCGCCCGAAAGCTGCCGCGGATAACGGTCGAGATAGGAGAAGAGGTTGAGCACGCCCGACGCCTTCTTCACCTTGTCGTCGATCGCGGCGCGCGCCTCGCCGCGGATCTTCGGGCCGAAGCCGATGTTCTCCGACGCCCTCAGATGCGGGAACAGCGCATAGGACTGGAACACCATGGCGATGTTGCGCTTCTGCGGCGGCAGGTCGTTGGCGCGCGTACCGCCGATGACGAGATCGCCGGAGGTGATCGTCTCCAGACCGGCCAGCATGCGTAAAAGCGTGGACTTGCCGCAACCGGACGGACCGACCAGCACCACGAACTCGCCGGTTTTGATGTCGAGGTTTATGTCCTCGAGGATTTTGTGCTGGCCGAAGGATTTCGACAGGTTGCGGAACTGGACGTCGGTCATGGTCACGCTCCCAATATGTCGTCGATGAAAGGCAGGTAGCCGGCCGTCAGGCCGGCATCCACCGGCACCACCGCGCCAGTTATGCCGGAAGCCCGGTCGGAGGCAAGGAAGGCTATTGCCTCGGCCACTTCGGAAGCATTGACGATGCGGCCGAGCGGATAGAGCCGCTTCAGCCGGCCGAGGATTTCCGGATCCTTGGCCAGGCGATGATCCCAGGCGGCGGTGCGGATCGACCCTGGGCACACGACATTGGCGCGCAGCCCGCTGCGGCCGAGCTCGACGGCGACCGACTTGGCATATGCGTTGATGCCGGCCTTGGCGGCGGCATAGGCCGGGTTGCCGAAATGCGCGATGGCGTTGACCGAGGAGATGAAGACGACGCTGCCCGAGCCGCGCTTGGACATCGCCTTGATCAGCGGATCGGCGAATGTCATGACGCCGGTCAGGTTGAGGTCGAGCTCCTGCTCTATTCTGTCCGCCGTCAGCGCATCGATCGTTTCGGCGCGCGTCCAGCCGGCATTGTTGATCAGGATGTCGGGAACGCCGTCTTTGTCGAGCAGCGCGGAGATCGCCGCTTCGATCGAGGCCCGATCCAGGAGGTTGAAGACGTGGCGCGAGGCGATATGCGGGCTGGCCAGCGCCTCCATCGACTGGTCGCAGCCGACGATGCGCGCGCCGCGCCCGGCCATGAGCTCCACGATCGCCGAGCCGAGGCCGCCGCCGGCGCCGGTGACGACAATTGTCTTGCCTTCGAACTCGGCTTTCGAACCCACCTTGCCCGCTCCTCCATCCCTCATTTTAAGCCGGCAGGCTAACCAAGCAAATGTAATTAAGCAACATGATAATCCGCTTGCATGACGTGAAATGATGGATAATGTAGGAAAGTCACATAAATCCTGCGTCCATAAGGGCCAGGCGCCAATGCGCATCAATGGGAGAGATCAGATGAGCCTTGCGAAATGGACTTTCGGCCTGTTGGCCGGAATGAGCATGCTGGCTTTGGCCGCGCCGGCCGATGCCGGCGAGGTGCGCGTCACCGTCGCCGAATACAGCGCCAAGACCGGCCCTTATTTCGAGGAAGTGAAGAAGGAATTCGAGGCGGCCAATCCCGGCATCACCATCAAGTATGAAGTGGTGCCGTGGGATGTGCTCCTGCAGAAGCTCACCACCGACATCACCGCCGGGACCAATGCAGACCTCTCGATCATCGGCACGCGCTGGCTGATCGATTTCGTCCAGCAGGATGTCGCCGAGCCGCTCGACAGCTACATCAAGCCTGAATTCAAGGACCGCTTCATCGACACTTTCCTGTCGCCCTCGATCATGGACGGCCACACTTACGGCCTGCCGATCGCGGCTTCCGCGCGCGCCATGTATTACAACAAGGAGCTGTTCGAGAAGGCCGGCATCGCCAAGCCGCCGGCGACCTGGACCGAGCTGCAGGAAGACGCCCGCAAGATCAAGGCGATCGGCGCCTTCGGCTTCGGCTTGCAGGGCAAGGAGATCGAGACCGACGTCTATTACTACTATGCGATGTGGTCGCAGGGCACCGAGATCCTCAACAAGGACGGCACCTCCGGCCTGAGCACGCCGGGCGCGCTTGAAGCCGCCAAGCTCTACAAGTCGATGATCGATGAAGGCCTGACGGAACCGGGCGTCACCTCCAACAACCGCGAGGACGTGCAGAACCTGTTCAAGCAGGGCAAGGTGGGCATGATGATCACCGCGCCCTTCCTGTCCAACCAGATCAAGGAAGAGGCGCCGAACCTGAAATATGGCGTCGCCGCCATCCCCGCCGGCCCGACCGGCGCGCGCGGCACCTATGGCGTCACCGATTCCATCATCATGTTCAAGAATTCCAAGAACAAGGACGAGGCCTGGAAGCTGCTCGATTTCCTCTTCACCAAGGAGCAGCGCGCCAAGTTCACGCAGGGCGAAGGCTTCCTGCCGGTGAACAAGGAAGAGGCCAAGATGGACTATTACGTCAACAACGCCGATCTCGCCGCCTTCACCGCGCTTCTGCCCGACGCCCGCTTCGCGCCGGTCATCCCCGGCTGGGAAGAGATCGCCCAGATCACCTCCGACGCCATGCAGAAAATCTATCTTGGCGGCGACCCTGAGGCCGGTTTGAAGGACGCGGCGGCCAAGGCCGACGCCGTGCTGAAGAAGAAATAAGGGCGTATCTCCCTGCGCCCGTGGCGCGCCCTACCCCCGCGGGGCGCGCCACATCTTCTTCCTCTCCCTCCGGAGGGGGGAGGTGGCTCGGCGAAGCCGAGACGGAGTGGGGGAACCACGTGGCAACCGCCGCCGACGGACACGGGACGGGTACTAGACGCAAGCATCGCTCCCGCCCCAAGAAGGTCGACCCCCACTCCGTCGAGCTTCGCTCGACACCTCTCCCCCGATCGACGGGGGAGAGGAAGGGCTCCCTTCCGCAACCGCCGCGGAGGAGGGCAGACAATGAGGGGCAGCTCCGACGCCGGAAGGCTCGAGATTGAGCGCCCAGGAAGAACAGGTCAGGATTTAGTTAGCTGGCAAGCCAGCGCATTGATGCCTCGCAACGCGGTATAAACCAGCCGATGCAAAATCGTTTCCTGCCTTACCTGCTGACGCTGCCAAGCCTGCTGCTCGCGGCGGTGGTGATCTTCTGGCCGGTCTGGGACCTGATCCAGATCTCGACGCATGATGTCAACCGCTTCGGCCAGTTGCGCGAGTTCAGTGGCCTTGCCAACTTCACCGAACTGTTCGCCGATCCGGATTTCGTCGCAGCACTCTGGCGCACCGGGCTGTGGACCGTGCTGGTGGTCGCCGGCGCGCTGCTGCTATCGATCCCGGTGGCGATGATCCTCAACATGGATTTTTATGGGCGCGGGCTGGCCCGCGTCGTCATCATGCTGCCCTGGGCGGTGTCGCTGACCATGACCGCGGTGGTCTGGCGCTGGGCGCTCAACGGCGAAAGCGGCATGCTGAATTCGGCGCTGATGAAGCTCGGCCTGATCAGTCAGAACATCCAGTGGCTGGCGAGCGCCGAGACCGCCTTCCCGATGCAGGTGCTGATCGGCATATTGGTGACGGTACCCTTCACCACCACGATCTTCCTCGGCGGCCTGTCCTCGATCCCCGACGATCTCTATGAGGCGGCAGCGCTCGAGGGCGCGACGCCGTTCCAGCAGTTCCGCGAGATCACCTTTCCGCTTTTGAAGCCTTTCATCAACATCGCGATCGTGCTGAACACCATCTATGTCTTCAACTCCTTCCCGATCATCTGGGTGATGACGCAAGGCGGGCCGGCGAACTCGACCGACATTCTGGTCACGCATCTCTATAAGCTCGCCTTCCGCATCGGCAAACTGGGCGAGGCTTCCGCCGTGTCGCTGGTGATGTTCGCGATCCTGCTCGTCTTCACCATGATCTATGTGCGGCTCGCCATGCGGGAGCAACGCGCATGACGCCGAAGCTGAGACGCACCGTTATCGCCTGGCTGCTGCTGGCGCCCTTGATCGTGGTGACGATCTTCCCCTTCGCCGTGATGTTCCTCACCGCCGTCAAGCCGCGGACAGAGGTGCTGACGCCGACCTGGTGGCCGAGCGAATTTCGCTGGTCGAATTTCGCCGACATGTGGGTGGCGACCGGCTTCGGCCAGGCGCTGCTCAACTCGCTCTACGTCTCGGCGCTGGCGACGATCGGCGCCATCCTCATCTCGGTGCCGGCGGCCTATGCGATGTCGCGCTTCCGCTTTGCCGGCTATGGCGCGTTCCGCCAGTTCCTCCTGATCTCGCAAATGATATCGCCGATCGTGCTGGTGCTCGGCCTGTTCCGGCTGATGGCCGCTTGGGGCCTGGTCGAGTCGACCACTGCGCTCGGCTTCATCTACATGGCCTTCAACGTCGCCTTCACGGTGTGGATGCTGCAGAGTTATTTCGACACCATCCCGCGCGACCTCGAGGAGGCGGCCTGGATGGAAGGCGCCGGCCGCTGGCTGACGCTGCGCAAGGTCTTCCTGCCGCTCTGCCTGCCGGCGATCGCCGTGACGGCGATCTTCACCTTCATCAATGCCTGGAACGAGTTCGTGGTGGCGCTCACCATGCTGCGCAGCCAGGAAAGCTATACGC
>NZ_RZTO01001249.1:0-1159 GCF_003997225.1 Mesorhizobium sp. M2C.T.Ca.TU.002.02.1.1 | reverse complement strand
CGGCTCCTGTCTGCAGGCGTCCAAGCGGGAATTGCCCTGCCTACCCCTCGTCCAAGGGGTCGCAGTTCCCTCTTGCATTATGCTGTTTGATGCATCATGTTTCTTATAAGATATACTGTCAAGCCCTTTTGGGCCGGCAGCCAAAAAACGGGACGGGAACGGCATGGCGAGCTTCAGCTTCGAAACGCTCGAGCGCGAAAACCTCGGCGAAACCGTCTATGCGCGCGTCGCCGAGGCGCTGATCAAGGGACGTTTCGCGCCGGATGCCAGGCTGACCATCCGCGATCTCGCCCAGTCGCTGGGAACCAGCGTCACGCCGGTCCGCGACGCCATCCTGCGCCTCATCCAGGACGAGGCTCTGGTGCAGAAATCGGCGCGCGAGGTGCGCGTTCCCATCATCACGCTGGAACGCTATCGCGAGATCCGCCAGATCAGGCTGAAGCTCGAAGGGCTTGCCGCGCGCGAGGCCGCGCTCAAGGCGACGGCCAGGGACATCGAGCGGCTGCGCGATCTGATCGCCCGCAACGAGCGCGCGATCGCCGACAGGAACTGGACCGAAGGGCTGGAGCTCAACCAGACGTTCCATTTCGCGCTTGCCGACATAGGCGACATGGTGGTGCTGCGCGGCATCCTGAACCGGCTCTGGCTGCAGATGGGGCCGCTGATCGCGGAATCCTACCACGAAGGCGGCCGCGCCATGATCGACAACCATCATGCGGTTCTCGCCGCGGTCGAAAAGAAGGATGCCGATGCCGCCGAACGTGCGATCATCGCCGACATCACCGAGGGCGGAAATGTGATTCTCGAGCGGCTCTTCAGCAGGCATGCCGCCGGCGTCGGCCAGGCGAACTGAGCATGGAACAGGTCGACTGCATCGTCGCCGGGGCCGGCGTCATCGGCCTCGCGGTTGCCCGCAGCCTCGCCGCGAGGGGCCTTGAAACGCTGATCCTCGAAGCGGCGGACGCCATCGGCACCGAAACCAGCTCGCGCAATTCGGAAGTGATCCATGCCGGCATCTACTATCCGCACGGATCGCTGAAGGCCCGGCTCTGCGTCGCCGGCCGCGACATGCTCTACCGCTACTGCGCGGAACGCGCGATCCCGCATCGCCGCTCGGGCAAGCTGATCGTCGCGACCGACGAGGCCCAGGAACCCGTAC
>NZ_RZTO01001248.1:0-1161 GCF_003997225.1 Mesorhizobium sp. M2C.T.Ca.TU.002.02.1.1 | reverse complement strand
GGGCAGGGCTATCGCATATGGGTTATGGCCTGGATGAGATAATCATCGTTCCAGGCACATTTCTTGATGCGGTGGCTGACAGGGACTTTGTCGATGTCAGCCGCCTGGAGGATGTTTCTGGCAATGCGAGTGAGCAATGCTGTGTTAGCCGGAGCGTTGTCCTTGCGGGCACGGGATTTGTCCTCGTTGAGGTGAACATCGAGCATCCAGTGGAGCCCGTTCTCAATCTGCCAGTGAGCTCTTGTTAGGTCGAGCGCCTGCTGCGGCGATAGCAATATCGAGGCCATGAACAAACGGGGCACCGGTTTGGCCTGATCGCGTCGGCTGGTGATGCGGATGAAGGCTTTATGGCCAGGCATCAGCGGCTCGGCCGCGGTTACGACCTCCGCCTGGCGCCATTCCTCGCGGCCATGGTTGGTTTCGCTCCGCTCTGCGACGGCGGGAGTGGTCTCGGCCAGTTGCTGCTTGGCACGAGCAACCCAAAAGCGGCGGTTTCCTTTGAGCGCTAGCAGATAAGCGCCGCCGCGTTCGGTAATGGTTTCGGCCATGCGCTTGTGGCAGTGGAGTGCGTCGGCTGTAACCATTCTGCCAGCGAGATCAATGAGTTCAACGACTTTAAGGGCCGCCTCGACCTCGTTCTCGGCAGTGCCGGGCGATACCGCTGCCAAGCATAGCCGCGTCTCGGCGGCGAAGGCCGACACCGTCAGCGGCGGACTGGCAGCAAGCCCTTTCTCATAGGCCCGCCGCAGCGCTTTGCCGTCGAGGGAGACGACCTCCTCACAGGCGCGCGCAAAGCCCGCCGCAAAGGCCGCGAAGGCTCGCCCGAACGCCTCCGGATCAAGCAGCCGCAACAGCCGCGAGAAGGTGTCATGGCTGGGCGCTACCTCGTACTCGATCAGTCGTGACAGTGCCTGTTTGCGCTCTTGCGCGAACAGCGAAAACTCCGTCGCATTGCTTGCTCCACAAAGGCTCGCCGCGATCATCATCACGATCAGATCTCCAAGCCGGTGCGTGGCGTTGCCAGCGCGCGGGTCAGGCAGCGCGCCAAAATAGCTCTCAAGGCTGGAAATGGCAGTCTCTCCTTCATTCGACTGCCTGCCCAAAGAATCCCTTCTCAGGCCAACTTCAAGTCCTAAAAAGCCATATGCGATTCCCCTGCCC
>NZ_RZTO01001247.1:0-1166 GCF_003997225.1 Mesorhizobium sp. M2C.T.Ca.TU.002.02.1.1 | reverse complement strand
TCACAGCGCCGTGCTCCTCCTCGACCGGCGGCGCCAGCACAACGACCTCGGCGGCTTTCAGCGGCGCGAGCTCGAACCCGGCGGCCGTGGCGTTGATCTCGGCCAGCCCGGCGAGCTCGGCGCGCAGCCGCCCCATCTCGACCCTCAGCCGCGCGCGATGCGATTCATCGGCATGCCTTGCCCGGAAGGCGCGCTTCAGCAGCAGCTCGCGCGAGGCGTCCGCCGGCCATGCCTCGGCAAGCGCGCGCGCCAGCGCGAACAGCACCGGCCTTGTCGCCAGCGAAACGACCGCATCGGCTTCGCGCACGACATTGCGGCATGCATCGATCACGAACGCGCCCGAACCCAGCAGCGCCTCGACCTCGTCGAGCAGCAGCGCCTTCTCCGCGCCGCGCGCGATCAACCGGCCGACCGGCGTATTCAATACCAGGGATGCTGCTTCGACTTCGGCCTTCAGCGCGGGAATGTTGGCTTCGTAAGCGGCAAGCGATGCCCGGCCGAATGCGGAGCGCGCCGCCTTCGTCCTGAGGCGCCGGACCGCGATGCCGGCCGCGGCCAGCTCATGCGCGACACGCGCCACTGGGGGCAGCGGCGCCGGATCGAAGTCCGCCAGCAACCGCTCGGCCTCGTCGAGCCGACCGATCAGGATGAGCCGGCGCGCCTCGAGGCTGCCGGCATAGGCGGCGTTCAGCCGATCGCCGTGCGATTGAAGCGTCGCCCTTGCGGCTCGCAGCGCCTTCTCCGGCCAGCCGAGATCGCGCGAGACCAGCGCGATCTCGGCTTCCGCGACGACGCAGCGCGCACGCGCCACCGCTTCCCTCGGGCTGAAGGCGCGGGCGGCGTCCTTGAGCAGCGCCTTGGCCTTGGCGAAATCGCCCAGCTGCGCCATCGCGATGCCGCGCAGCGCCAGCGCCGGCGCATCGTCGCGCAGCGCGACGCGCTTCAAGGCGCCGAGCGGGTCGCCCGCGGCAAGCGCGCGGCCGGCGGCATTGATCAGCGAGTCCATGCCGTCCCCTCAGGGGCCGCCGGTTCAAATCGCGTCACACTTGTAACTCTCACCATCGAACCATGCGGCCTATGTCTGTCCTCGTCACCCCCAACCAAACCCAAGAACGGGACAAGAGCAATGACCCAAGACATGAAGACACCGCCGGTCGTTTCACAGG
>NZ_RZTO01001246.1:0-1167 GCF_003997225.1 Mesorhizobium sp. M2C.T.Ca.TU.002.02.1.1 | reverse complement strand
CTTCAGCTGCACGCCGCTGCCGGCGGTGCTGATCAAGGGAATGACGGCGGCGCCGCGCACGAAGGCCTGCGCATCCGGAACCCTGCCGACGAAAGAAACGCCGGGATGCGGCGAGCTGACCCCTGCAGGCATGTTGCCGGCGATCCTGACACGGAAATCCGGCTTCAGATGCGGCACGACCTTGGTCAGGAACCAGTCGAGCCCGATGCGGTTCGGCTGCCAGGTCCAGGTGCCGATCAGCGCGGCGTCGCATTCGATATGGCGCTTGGCCTTGCTTGCCGGCGCCTGCGCCCGGGTCACCAGCGGCAGCACCGCCGAGCGCCTGGCGGAGGCGACGCCAAGTGCCGCGCGGTCTTCCTCGGCCAGCGTGAAGACAAAGCGCGCGGCGCCGCAGAGGCGCTCCTCCATGACCTTGAGGAGCCTGGCCTCGCGGCGGAACAGCCAGCGCTGCAGCGCGCTGCCGGCCGCGGCCGCATTTTCCTCGGCCGAGCGGTGCTCGACATTGTGCGCCACGAAGACGAATGGACGGTCGGCTAGAACCTTCTCGAAGGCGCCAGCGAACTGCACCGAATTCAGGACATAGCCGTCGAAGGGACCGGCGCGTTCGATGGCGGCGCGAACCTCGGCGTCGGAAACGACACGCAGCTTTACGGAGGAGAAGGTAAGACCGCAGAGAACCGCCTTGCCCAGCCAGGCGAGTTTCCGCAAAGCCGAAGCGCCTTCGGTGCGGACCTCGACGGCGTCGAGCACGATGGTGTTCTGGGGATCGGACGGGGCTTTGCCCGGCCAGATGAAGCCGATGACCGTCACGCGCACGCCGGCGCGTCGCAGCGCGTCGATGATCGCGGCATTGGCAATCTCGTAGCCCGAGGCGAGAGCGCCATCGGGCACGATCGATGTGGCGAACAGCAGATGCATCTCACCTATCCTTGGCTGCAGCCGGTAGCAAAACGCGGTGAAGCCTTGATTAAATGGCACTGTCAAAGGCCGAAGACCCGCCTTTTCCGACAGCCGGGCGAGAAGGTGATTAACGAAACGTTATCACCGCGATGCTATCGAGGGCTCAAACCCACGCTGCTCAAAAACGGATGATCGCTTTGCCGTCCGACGCTTCTGTATCGATCGCGGGACGGTCGCCGGGGCTCGCCGCCGAGGCCGTCGAGGCGG
>NZ_RZTO01001245.1:0-1168 GCF_003997225.1 Mesorhizobium sp. M2C.T.Ca.TU.002.02.1.1 | reverse complement strand
GAGAGAGCCCTTGCTCCAGACGGTCGGCTCGTTCATCGGGGCGAATCTTCTGGATGCCGAATGCGATTTCGGCAATCGCCACGGTGGAAAGAGCTAACTCGGCGTCGTTTCGGACAAGCCAAGCCAGAACGGCTGGATCCGGCGCCTTCCTAAGGGTTTCCGAAATCACGTTGGTATCGACGAAAATCAAAGTTCAGGTCCCTTATGGACCTGCCGGCTTTCGCGGATGACGTTCTCCAGGTCGACATCGGCACCATTGCCTGCCGCCAGGCGGGCATAGAAAGCGGACGCGGGTTCGCGTCCTGCTTCACGGATCTCATAGGACTCGAGCGCACGCTCGACGATGTCGGCTATCGAGCGATTTTCGCGCCGCGCAAGTCGATGGGCAAGGTCGCGTGCCTTGGCGCTGCGTACTGAGAGTTGTGGTTCGGCCATCTGAAGCTCCGCTGAAGGTAAAATATACCGGTGGAGTTCTGCCATCAAGATGGCAGATGATGGCTCGTCACCTGGCTGAACGGCACGCCGCCGCCCTGACGGGGCTCCGTCATCTCCGGATAGGCGAATCTCAGCGGCTCGCCGAGGCCATGCTGGACACAAGCTCCTCGGCGTCCGCATCGGCATGGCGGATGGACAGCTGGAATGCCGTGTCGGCGTCGCCACCGACGATCGCGGCCACCAGCGGTTCGTGCAGGGTCGGTATGTCGTGCAAATTGTTGTAGAACCGGTCCGTCAGCCGCAGGAACATCCGCGTCTGGCCTTCGAGCCTTTCGTAAATCTCCATCAGCCGCCGGTGCCCGGAAATGCCGATGACCGTCCGGTGGAACTCGAAATCCAGTTCCATCAGCTTCTTGCGGTTGCCGTTCGAGGCCGCGGTCTTCATGGCCGTCACGATGTCGGTCAGCTGTTTGCGGCCAGCCTCGTCTATGCGTTTTGCGGCCAGCCGCGCGCCGAGCGCCTCCAGTGAGTCCCGCAGCATCGAGATTTCGTAGACGTCCGGCTTTTCCACAGTAATGACGAAGTTGCCCCGGCGCGGCCGATAGACGATCAGACCTTGCGCCTGCAGGTATTTGAGGGCGCCCCGGATCGTGCCCTGGCTGACGTTGAAGCGCGCCGCAAGGTCGAGCTCGATGAGCCGGGTGCCGGGCTCGATCTCGCCGTCGACAATGGC
>NZ_RZTO01001244.1:0-1171 GCF_003997225.1 Mesorhizobium sp. M2C.T.Ca.TU.002.02.1.1 | reverse complement strand
AATCTCCCCCCTTGCGGGGGAGATGTCCGGCAGGACAGAGAGGGGGGCCTCGCGCAAACCTCGATCATGCCGGCTCGTCCATCAGATGCAGGCTGTCGCGGTTGAAGGTGAGCATAACCGCCTCGCCTTCCGCCGGCAGCGCGGTGCCCGCCGGCACGACCGCATGCAGTCTCAACCCATCGGCATCGAGCGCCAGCCTTGTGGTGGCGCCGAGATAGTTGGTGCCGACCAGGCGCGCCGCGACGCCGTCGCCGCTGGCCGCGCTGGCGACGCGGATGGACTCCGGCCGCAGGCTTCCCCAGCGGCGTTGGCCGGAATAACGCTGGACGAAATCCGGCGGCAGCACGTTGGACGAGCCGACGAAATCGGCGACGAAGCGCGTGTTCGGCCGCTGGTAGATATCTTCCGGCGTGCCGACCTGCATGATCCTGCCGTCGTTGAAGACGGCGACGCGGTCGGCCATGGAAAGCGCCTCGCCCTGGTCGTGGGTGACGAAGACGAAGGTGATGCCGAGCACCTTCTGCAGCGACTTCAATTCCTCCTGCATGTTCTCGCGCAGCTTGAGGTCGAGCGCGCCGAGCGGCTCGTCGAGCAGCAAAACCTTGGGCTGGTTGACCAGCGCGCGGGCGAGCGCGACGCGCTGGCGCTGGCCGCCGGAGAGCTGGCCGGGACGGCGCGCGCCATAACCCGGCAGGCGCACCAGCGACAGCGCTTCCTCGGCCGCCCTCAGCCGCTCGGCCTTGCCGACGCCCTTGACCATCAGGCCGTAGGCGACGTTGTCGAGCACGTTCAGATGCGGGAACAGCGCATAGTCCTGGAAGACGGTGTTGACGTTGCGGCGGTAGGGCGGAACGCCCTCGGCGCGCTCGCCGAAGATGGAGATCGAGCCCGCCGTCGGCTGTTCGAAACCGGCGATCAGCCGCAGGCACGTCGTCTTGCCGGAACCGGACGGCCCGAGCATGGCGAAGAACTCGCCCGGCGCGATCTCCAGATCCACCGCGTCGACGGCGCGCACGCTGCCGAAATGGCGCGAAACTTGTTTGAAGGAAACGGCAGAGGTCATGGGCCTGTTTGTTTCGTTGCCGGTTTAGAGAGATGCGCGACGCCCCACCTCCCCCTCGATGGGGGAGGTCGCGGCGAAGCCGCGGGTGGGGGTGACTGGCGCCAACCT
>NZ_RZTO01001243.1:0-1173 GCF_003997225.1 Mesorhizobium sp. M2C.T.Ca.TU.002.02.1.1 | reverse complement strand
GAGTCTTGCCGTTGGCCCCGGGCAGGGCATGATCGGTCGAAAGCGTTTTCGACAAGGGCGTTCCCAGGGGCGCCACCAGGCCCGGTTGCTTGCCCTGCTGGAGCGCCGCCCGCTTCTGCAGCAGCGGCGGCAGCGCCACCTTGGTGGCCAAGGCGGCGGCGCCCAGTCCAACCGCGCCGGCGGTCAGCTTCTGGCCGGTGGTGAGGCCGCCGCCCTGCCCTGCCTGGTTGTTCTCGTTGATCGTCGTGTTGTTGATGACGGTCGTGTTGTGGATGTTGTTGAAGATGATGTTGTCCGGCGGCGGCACGATGTCATGCGGCGGGTTGATCCATCTCGGGAACGGCACGAAGGCCGGCGATGGCAGGACGAAGATGCCGACGGGCGGCGGCGGTGGGGCCAGCACCACGAAGTCAGGCGGAGGCGGCGGCAGGAATATCACCGCGACCGGCGGCGGCGGCTCGAAATCGAAATCGGGATCATCGAAATAGAGCACCGGACGGTCGACATAGACGATTTCCTCCGGCGGAGGCGGCGGCACGTCATAGACGATGACGGAGAAGCTCGGCGGCGGCTCCAGCTCGGCGTCGAAATGCTCCAGACGGCGGCGGGCGTCCCAGGCATGCGGGCCGTGGGGATAGCGTTCGAGATAGGACCAGTAGGCCTCCGGCGTATCGCGCATCCAGGTCTGGCGCCAGGTGATCGCCTCGCGCCGCGCCGCGATGATGGCGCGCACGCGCCTGGCCATCGGATCGTGCGGATAGGCGACGAGGAAATCCTCGTAGCCGCGCATCGTGTCGCGATCGAGGGCCGCGACATAGGCGTCATGGGCGTCGAAGTCGCGGATCTCCCTGGTGCGGTCGGCCTGGGATTCGGCTTCGGAAACCTTCGGCGCCGGCGCATCCGGCGCGCGGTCGAAGAAGACGAAGGGCGCATCGATCTTCGAAGCGTCCCACGGCACCTCGGCGCCTTGCGTCACCTCATTGACGCGCAGGCGCGTGCGGTCGAACACATCCTCGAGCGACAGCCCGCCATCGCGCATCATCTCGGCGAGCGCCTGGGCGTAAGCGCCGTAGGGCCCTTTGCCTTCGGGAGCCGCCGTGCCGGGCGCGGCGTTGAAAGCGATCAGCATGTTCGGGTCGGGATCGACCAGCGCGAGGCCACCCGCCAGCGGCT
>NZ_RZTO01001242.1:0-1178 GCF_003997225.1 Mesorhizobium sp. M2C.T.Ca.TU.002.02.1.1 | reverse complement strand
GGCGCGCTGAACGCGCTGCCGCAGCATCGAGTTCTGCGCCAGCGCCGCCTGCAATTCGGAGACCTTGGCCTCAAGCGTTGCCTGTTGCGTGACGATGGTCCGGCTGCCGCGGAAAACGATGCCCGAGAGCAGGGCAAGCGCCGCCGCCGTGGCGCCCGCAACCACCAGCCAGCTCCACAATAGGGCCGAGTGCAGCGATTCCTCGAAATCGCCGGACAATTCGTAGAATTCGCTCACGGCTACGACCTCGCCCGACCAGGGTTCGCGCACCGGGTTGTAGATCTCGAGCAGTGGCACCCCCATCGACCGTTCCTTCTCGTCTTCCTCGTCTTGGAGCCTGTCGTAGTCATATCTGACCATGACATTGCCGGCGAAAGCGGCGATGAGGTTGGGGTTGGGCCTGATCTGCCTGCCGATGAGGTCGGCGTCCTTCGAATAGAGAATCGTGCCGTCGCGCCGCCATAGCTTGAACGAGACCAGCCTTTTCCCAAGCGCCCCCTGGCCGAGCGTCTCGTCCAGCGCCCGCTTGACGGTGTCGTCCAGCTCCTGGCTCTTGCGCATGTCGGGCAAAAGCGGCGCGATCACGCTGTCGACATAGAGCGCGGTGGTGGTGGCGGAATTGTGCAGCACGCCGTCACGGATCTGCGATGTCACCCACAGCCCGACAACGAGCATCACGGCCAGAAGGCCGATGCCCCCCGCGATCACGAATTGCCAGGCCAGCGAGAGCCCGCTCCAGATTCGTGCAAGACGTTTTAAATACCTCCCAAACATCGGCACCACTCACCCACCCGTCCAGGAGAGTATAGGCGAGGGCAGGCAATTGCGACACCGACCTTGGTCCGTGCCCGTAGGGAAGGTTAATGGCGGGCGGTTTGCCGGCCCGCACCGGCGGGCGGCTCCGATTCGTAGCCGAGAAAAGTTGCTCATGCTTCCCGACGGCAAAAGCCCGCGCCACTCCTGTTGACGGGGAAGACGCGGGCCGGTTGCCACCTGGATTTGGATCATCTCTTGCGGCTCTACAGTGCCGAGACAATCACCATTTAGGCCCTAGGTCCACATCAAAAGACATATGCTTCGGTGGATATAGCGCTACCTTGAGGCGAATGCCGGCCGTCCGCCGTCATCTGCCGTTCGCTGTGGTTCAAAATATATAGCGGTTCACCCATCGGATGGCC
>NZ_RZTO01001241.1:0-1180 GCF_003997225.1 Mesorhizobium sp. M2C.T.Ca.TU.002.02.1.1 | reverse complement strand
GTCTTGAGCTTTTGACAATCATATGAACATGATGGGTCGGCGGGGAAATTTGGAGGGAATTATGGGCATTATCAGCTGGATCATTCTCGGCATCGTCGCCGGCTTCATCGGCAGCAAGATCGTCAACAAGACCGGCCAGGGCATGATCATGGATATCGTGCTCGGCATCGTCGGCGCCATTGTCGGCGGCGTCATCTTCAGCGCCTTCGGCGCCTCGGGCGTCACCGGCCTCAATATCTGGAGCCTGATCGTTGCCGTCATCGGCTCGGTCGTCGTGCTTTGGGCCTATCACCAGATTTCCGGCAAGCGCACGCTGTAAGGAACCAATGCGCGGCAGCCGAAGGACTGCCGCCGATGGACTTTCAAGGGCCGGCCGCGCGGAGCGCGCCGTGGCCGGCTGGTTTGCTTTGGATCGTCGGGGCGGGGCAGTTCGGCAATGGCTGTGCAGATCGAAGGGCTTGCCGTTACCTATTATCCAATCCCGAAAAGCGGCACCAGCAGCGTCAAATACGCGCTCATGGCGCTCGGCGATAAACACGCCGCGCTTGCCGCGGATCCCGACAATGAGGTCCACAGCCACCTGGCGACAAGCTGGGTCGACCCTTTCGCGCCGGTCTATGATGGGATGGGTGGCAAGTTCACCGTCGTCCGCGATCCGCTTGAGCGGCTTTTATCCGCCTATTCCAGCAGGATACTGGACACCAACGTCCTGACCCGACCCTCGGCGAAGGCCGAAATGCTCGCGAGCTTCGGGCTGCCGCTCGATCCGGATCCCGATACTTTTATCCTGAATGTCGAGAAATACAGCGCATGCTCATGGGAGATCCGGTTCCACGTCGCCTCGCCGCGCCATTTCGTCGGCTCCAGCCTGTTCCTGTTCGAGCATGTCTTCAGGTTCGAGGAGATGGACAAGGTCGCGGCTTTCCTGTCCTCCGTCAGCGGCAAGACAGTCGGCATGCCGCGCTTGCAGGCGAGCCGACAAAAGGTCAGCCCGTCGGATCTGTCACCGGCCGCTCTGTCGAAAGCCATGCGCTTCTGCCGCTATGACTATGGCTTTCTGGTCGATTATTACGATCCAGCGCGATGGGGCGGCATCCCTGATGGCGACCCCGCCGAAACCTCGACGCTGCATGTCAACGGCGATCCCACGGCGCTGCGCGACGGCCGCCTCGTCTATCCG
>NZ_RZTO01001240.1:0-1181 GCF_003997225.1 Mesorhizobium sp. M2C.T.Ca.TU.002.02.1.1 | reverse complement strand
GCGAGGCGGCGCGGCGTTCGGACAGAACCTGGTTGGATTCGAAGGAACCCACGGCGTCGGTGTGGCCCTCGATCAGGATGCGCGCGCCGCGGTCGTGGCGCAGGATGCGGTGGAGCGCGTCGGCGATGATTTCGACCTTGCCGTATTGCGAGGGGGCAATGGCTGCCGAGCCGAACTCGAAATTGATCGACTGGATGTCGATCGAGCGCGCCATGCGCCGCAGATCCGGCCGGCGCTTGAACTCGCGAATGGTGACGCGTTCATTGGGGCGCAGCTTCTTCCTTGGCGCGGCGTCGAGCTGCCGCTCGATCGTCGCGGCCGAAGGCGTGGTCGCCTGCGCGGACGCCAGGCTCGGCATGGCAATTGCCGCAATCATGGCCACGGCAAATGTACGTCGGGTCAACATGTCTTTGTCTCCTATAGGCTCGGCCTCGTAATACGGCCGGACAATGGCAAAGACAGTCTGAAGCGGCGATGAACGGGATGTTCAGGCGCAGGGCAATTCCGGGGAGCGGCTTTAGCCTCGCATGACGCTGGCCGAGCGCTCGGCGAAGGTCAGCGGACGAACGACCTCCTTCTTCTGCGCCACCGGCGTGAAGCCGAGCTTCTGGTAAAGCGGCAGAGCCGCCGGGTGATCGAGCGTGCAGGTCTGCACGGTGACGCGCCTTGGGCCATGCGCCCAGGCCGCCGAGATCGCGGCCCCAAGGAACCAGCGGCCGATGCCCTGGCCGTGCGCATGTTCCATCATGCCGAAATAGGCGAGCTCCACTTCGTCCGGAAGATGCGGCTTGAGATCGAAGAAACCGGCGGGAGCGCCGTCGAGATAGAGCACGCGGATGTCGCGGTCCTCGCGGTGCAGGCCGGCGGCAAGCTCCTCGTCGCTCAGCCTCAGCACATTGACCCAATGCCATTTGCGCCCGACGCGATCCATCAGATAGCGGTAGAAATGGAGCGGGATATCTTTCGTCTTCAGCAGCGCGATCTGGCGGTTGTAGGGGATCGGCGGCGAGACCGCGGGTGCGGCATGCATCTCCAGGAAGGTGACCGTGACGTCGATATCTTGGGGCGCGCCGTTTTGCATCATTCTTTCCCTGTCACCACCGGCGTGTCGCTGAGACCGCCCCATTCCGTCCACGACCCGTCGTAAAGCCGATTGTCGCTATGGCCGAGCGTTTCCAGCG
>NZ_RZTO01000123.1:0-10692 GCF_003997225.1 Mesorhizobium sp. M2C.T.Ca.TU.002.02.1.1 | reverse complement strand
CGCTGCGTCGCTACGCTCCTTGCTCCGCCCGTGGATGACGAGGAGAGAGGCGTTTCGGCCAACCTCGAAGGCCGGTGGCCCCACGAAGCAGGTGCATTCGAACAATCAAAGCCTCTTGGCCAGAAACTATTCCCTAAAATCTGCGCCACTATCGGGGTCATGCTCAGTCCCCGTCCAGCGAGGAAAAGCCGGCAGTCAGTCCGAACTCGGCGGTCATCCTGGTGCCGATCAAGGTCGACAGGCTGGAGGTGATCAGCGCGAAATGCTCGAGCTTGCCGCGCAGCGCCGGATCGGCGAGCGCCTTATCGATCGGACCAGCGATCGGTTTCGCAGTCGCCACGCCGTTGGTGAGCTGGATATGGATGGATTCGGCCATCCATTGCGCACCGGCGGGCAGCGCATCGCCAAGTTTCGAGGCCTGGAACAGTTGGTCGATGCCGGAGAGATTTCCGGCAAGCGAGGCCGTCGTGTTCCGCGAGCGCCAGTAGATCGCCTGTTTCGGCTTGTCGGCATCGGGCTTCGCGCCGAGGAAGCCCTTGAGCCGCACGTCGCGGATCATCTCCAGCTCGTTGATGAAGACGCCGACCAGTTCCGTCACGGCTTCGTTGCCGTCGCGGTAGAGCGGGTTTTTCGGCCCCGGATTGGCCCAGAGCGACGCGAAGCCGTCGGGCTTTTGCCAGGCGTCGCGCACCTCGCCGGCCATGGTTTCGACGTTGCCGGCAACCGCCGCGCCATAGGCGCAGCGGTAGGGATCATCCTTGCCGGCAAGCGTTTCGGCGCCGTCGCCGTAGAGCACATATTCGAGCGCGCCAAGGCCCTGCATGGCGACGCTCTTTTGCGCCAGTTGCGCCGGATCGGTAGCCGACGGGTCTTTTGCGGCAAGCGTCGATTGCACCTGCCGCAAACCGATGCTCTTGCGGTCCGGCCAATAGAGCATGCGTTCCAGCCGGTTGTTCTCCTTGATCGGCCCGAAAGCGATGATCTCGGCCACCGACCAGGCCTCCACGGTGCCTGAAAATGCCGCGCGCGCCGCTTCGAGGTTTTGGCCGGACGGCTTTTCGCAAAGCTGGTGCATCGCCTTGGTGAGCCCCGCCGCATGCTCGTCGAGGCTGGCATAGGCCGGGCGGACGAAACCGTCGATCGCGCGGCCGATGACGTCGGAGGCCTTGACCGCGGCCGATGCCGGTAGCACGGCGGCCAGAAGGAAAGGAAGAGAAAGGACCAGGCGTTTCGACATCAGAGGGACGCGTTTTGACATCAGAGAGACTCCAGGAATTTGATCAACGCCTCACGGTCGGCGGCGGCGGCGCCGGCGAAGCGGTCGCGCGCCTTCTCACCCTCGCCGCCATGCCACAGGATCGCCTCGGCAAGCGTGCGGGCGCGGCCGTCATGCAGATAGAAAGCATTGCCGTTGACCGTCGCGGTCAGCCCGGTGCCCCAGAGCGGCGGCGTGCGCCATTCGCTCCCTGTGGCTTCGCCCACCCTTTGGCCGTCGGCTAAGCCCTCGCCCATGTCGTGCAGCAGGAAGTCGGAATAAGGCCAGATCAATTGGAAGGCCTGCGCCTTGTTGGGTGTGCCGCGCATGGTGACGAATTTCGGCGTGTGGCAGGCAATGCAGCCCATCTCGTAGAACTGTTTCTTGCCGGCGAGCACGTCCGGCTTGTCGAGATCGCGGCGTGCCGGCACAGCCAGGTTCTGCGAATAGAAGGTGACGAGGTCCATCACCGGCGGCGGCGCTTCGGCCGTGCCGAGACGCTGCTGCACGCCGTTCGGCATGGCCAGGCAATCCTTCTCGGCCTCCGTGCAGTCGCCCCAAGGCTTCGGCATTTCCGGCGTCGAGATGCCGATATCGGCGGCGAAGGCATCGGCCGCCTGCTGGCGGATCGAGGCGGTCTGCGCCTTCCAGCCGAAGCGGCCCAAGGTCACCTGGCCGCTCAGCTCGTCGCGCACGATGTTCGGCCGGCCCGAAATGCCGTCGCCGTCGCGGTCGTCCGGATCGGCATGGGCAAGGATATCGGCCGGCGCGATCTGCTCGATCAGGCCGAGCCCAATCATCGGCGGCGTCAGGCGCGGCGACAGCGTGGTGCGCGGATCGAGCGGACCGTGGCCGAGATTTTCGATCGTATAGCTTGGCTTGCGCAGCGACACGACGGCGCCGTCGCCGAGCGTGACCTTTTGCTCCTGGTAATCGACGCGCATCCGGCCCTCGCCCTTGAGGCCCGGGACCGCGAGCTCCTGCAGTTGGGAGCCGTAGACCGGATCGGGAAAATTCAACGCCTCATGGCCGGCGAGCGCAGCCCTTTCCTCGGCGCTGCCGGCGTCGCGCGCCAGCCTCAGGAACATCGATGTCGATCCGGCATCGCCTTCCGGAGGACGCCCACGGCCATCCTTCAGATGGCAGTTCTGGCAGGCGCGCTCGTTGAACAGCGGGCCGAGCCCGTCCGAAGCCTGGGTCGAGGACGGCGACGACACCCAGTTCTTGCGGAACAGCGCATTACCGAGCTCGAAATTACCCTCTTCCTCGAAGGTGATGTTGGCGGAGGATTGCGAGAAGGCATCGCGGTTGACGTCCTTCTCCGACGTGCCGGCGCCGCCCTGCATCAGCTCGAACGGCTCGGGCCTGGTGAAGTCGGTCGTCGGCCTGGTGACGGCCAGAACCCGCGCCTGATCCTTCGGCGTCAGGTCGGTGCGGCTCGTCGGCAGGGCGGCCGGCTCGCCGGCCAAGGCGGGTGCGGAAAGCGTGATCGCCAGCAAAAGCGAAGCCCCGCGACCAATCCGGTATCGCGGGGTCTTCTGAAGCGGCAGGCCGTCGATTGCGGCCCGCCGTGCGCGGCGCGAAAAATGATCTACGGGGCGCCGCATTCCCGCATGTCCTTACTCCGCCTCGTTGGCCGGGTCGGCGTTGAGCAGGCCGTATTTTTCCTCGCCGATGGAGGCAAGCAGATCGAGCTGCGTTTCCAGGAAGTCGATATGTCCTTCCTCGTCGGTCAGAAGATCCTCGAACAGCTTCATCGAGACGAAATCGCCGGCATCATGGCAGATCTCGCGCGAGCGCTTGTAGGCGGTGCGCGCGTCATATTCGCCGGCGAGGTCGGATTCGAGCACTTCCTTGACGTTCTGGCCGATGCGCAGCGGCGCGACGGACTGCAGGTTGGGATGGCCTTCGAGGAAGATGATGCGGGCGATCAGCCGGTCGGCGTGATGCATTTCCTCGATCGATTCCGCCCGCTCTTTCTTTGCCAGCTTGGTGTAGCCCCAATCCTCGAGCAGACGATAATGCACCCAGTACTGGTTGACGGCTCCAAGCTCCAGAAACAGAGCTTCATTAAGCCGCTCTATGATCTGCGGTTCGCCTTTCATGGGTTCTGCTCCCGTATTGGCCGCGCAAGCCTCTCACGCGATCCAGGTGTGAAACGACGTCCACGCCGCCCACCTCTGAACGGGCGTGGTAGTTCTCGGTGACCCGAATGATCGTTTCCACCACATTTGGGAAACAGCCGCAACAGCGACCGCGCTTGCGCATCGCGTGGTAGACCTTCGCGGGCACGATCAGCTGCCAGGGATCCTCGTCCAGCAGGCTGACGATCGTCTGCTCGATCTCCTTTTCGGTGATGATGTTGCAATGGCAGATCAGCATCTGTTTGCTCTGGCTGACGGCGCCGGTCCGGCGCCGCTTGGCTGGTACGGACGTCTAAACTTACTTGAACACCTTGTCGGGCGCGTCGAGGCTGTCGGAACCCTCGAAGGCGATCTGGTTCAGCTTGAGCGAGCCGACGGCGCGCTCGATCGACTTGGTCTGGTCGATCAGGGCGTCGATCGCCGCCTGCACGGTGGCGTTACCTTCGGTGTTGCCCTCGGCGATCTGCTGGTCATAGGCCTCGCCGGCCAGCGCGCGCGCCTTGATGGCCTCCATCTTGGCGACGGTGGTGTCGAGTTTGCCCGACAGCTCCTTGTCGATCGCCGGATCAGCGGCCTTCACCATGTCGGACACGGACGGACCCGAAACCACGGACCCGTCGAGCCGCTTGTAGCTGGCATGGTAGGCGTCGCGGATGCCGACGGCGTCATAGAGATGCGAGTTGTAGGTGTTGTCGGAGAAGCAGTCGTGCTCCTCTTCCGGATCGTGCAGCAAGAGCCCGAGCTTCATGCGCTCGCCGGCCAGCTCGCCATAGGAGAGCGACCCCATGCCGGTGAAGATGGTGGAGATGCCTGCATTCGCATCGCCGTCGGTCAGGTTCTTGCGCGCGGCGCCGTCTCCCTTCCAGTTGTCGACCATCTCCTGCAGGTCGGACACCAGAAGGTCGCTCGCCGACTTCAGATATTCGGCGCGGCGGTCGCAATTGCCGCCCGTGCAGTTCTTGAGGTCATAGTCGGTGTAGGGGCGCTCGCCGGCGCCCGGACCGGTGCCGTGCAGGTCCTGGCCCCAGAGCAGGAATTCGATGGCGTGATAGCCGGTCGCGACATTGGCTTCGACGCCGCCGGCCTCCTGCAGCGTGCCCGAAAGGAACTCGGGCGTCAGCTTCGAGGCGTCGACCTTCTTGCCGTTGATCTCGATCTCCTTGTTGGCGATCACGTTGGCCGTATAGAGCGCGTTCTCGTCCGACTCGGTGCCATAGCTCTTGGCGACATAATCGATCAGGCCCTCGTCCAGCGGCCAGGAATTCACCTTGCCTTCCCAGTCGTCGACGATCTTGTTGCCGAAGCGGTATACTTCGGTCTGCTGATAAGGAATGCGCGCGGCCTTCCAGGCTTCGCGCGCGGCGTTCAGCGTGTCGGCCGAGGGACTGGCGATGAGCGCATCCACCGCCTTGTCCAGCGCCTGCGCGGTGGTCAGCGAATCCTCGTATTTGGCCAGAGCGATATCGGCATAGGTCTTGATCACCGCCTTGGCGTCGGTCTCGGCTTTCGCCGGCAACACGAACACCGCCGCCGTCAGTGCAGCCGTGGCGCAGATCGCAGCCAGCCTGCCGCCATTACGTGCCGTCATTATCCTTCTCCGGTTCTTTGGAAATTCAATAAAAGGCGCCCACCCGCGCCGAGGCATGAGCATGCCGGGAAAAATGGTGGCCGCGCCGATGCGCGGTTCGCGATAAAAAGACACCCACTTGCCTCCAATCGAAAGGGTTCAAGGCCCAGACATCAAAGGAATGCGCTTGACGCGCAGCTCTCCATAAAGCGATGGAGAGGCCGGGAGTCAACTGGTGAGACCGAAAAAATTCAATTGAAACAACAGTTTAGAATTATTCTAAACTACAAATATCAACTTTAAGCCCAACACTGCCTCGCTGGCCCGATTGACAGACAGCCATTCTGGGTGCGACCCGATCCGCGGCTCTTGCGGCGGCGGCAGACAATCGCCACCTGGCGCAAGAGCCTAGATTTGCAGACAAAAAGGATTGCGATGACGAACGGGGTTGTGATTGTCGGTGCCGGCCATGCCGGCGTGCAGGCGGCCGCCAGTCTGCGCGAAGAGGGTTATGAAGGGCCAGTCGTCCTGATCGGCGACGAGAAGGAACTGCCCTATCACAAGCCGCCGCTGTCCAAGACCTTCATCAAGGACCCGGAGGCCAAGCCGCAGCCCTTGCGCGGCGAAGCCTTCTACACCGGCAACACCATCGACTACCGGCCGGGCGTGCGCATCGAGAGCATCGATGCCGGCGCGGGCCGGTTGAATATCGCGGGCGGTGGAACGCTCGGCTTCGACCGGCTGGTGCTTGCGACCGGCTCGCGGCCGCGCCTGCTGAAGCTCGATGGCGCCGGCCTTGCCGGCGTGGTCTCGCTGCGCTCGCTGGCCGATGCGCGCCTGATCCGCGAGCTCAGCGCGCGAAGCGAGGACGTCGTCATTCTGGGCGGCGGCTTCATCGGGCTGGAGATCGCCGCGACGCTGAGGGCCGCGGGCCGCAACGTCACCGTCGTCGAAGCCGTCGACCGGCTGCTCGGCCGCGCCGTGGCGCCGGTCATCGCCGCGCATGTGCGCCAGCGCCTGGAAGCGATCGGCGTGCGCATCCTGACCGGTACCACCGTCGCCCGCCTGGAGGGCGAAGGCGGCCGCGTCTCGGCCGCGATCACGTCCGGCGGCGAGCGCCTGCCGGCGCAAATGGTGATCATCGGTATTGGCGTCGTGCCTAATGTTGAACTGGCGGAAGCTGTGGGTCTCGCCATCGGCAACGGCATCCGCGTCGACCAGCACATGCAGAGCTCTGTTCCCGAAATCCTCGCCATCGGCGACGCCGCTTCCTACCGGCACTGGTTCACCGGCGGCGACGTGCGGCTGGAATCGGTGCAGAACGCCACCGACCAGGCCAGGCTTGCCGCCCGCACCATCCTCGGCCATGCCGAGCCCTTCATGGCGGTGCCGTGGTTCTGGTCGGATATCGGCGACATGAAGCTGCAGATGGTGGGCCTGACGCAAGGCGGCGATCACCATGTGGTGCTCGGCGACCTCGCCGAGAACAAATTCTCGATCTACCACTATGCCGGCAACCGGCTGCTCGGCATCGAATCCGTCAACCGTCCCGCCGACCACATGCTCGGCCGCAAGATGCTCGGCGCCGGCTTCTCGCCGACGCCGCAGACGGTGGCGGGAGGGCCGGATGCGCTGAAGGCGGCGCTTGCGGCCTTCAGTCAGGACGAACCGACCAGGGCGGCGGGCTGATTGTTCAATCCAATATGATGATAACAGCGCTCGGGACTACGAAGGGACGCTCCCACCAAGCCAAGCCTTGGCAAAAGGCCATCGCTGAATTATCATAAATTGATAATTTCGGATAAAGTGAAAGATTGCCCCATGCCTGCAAGCTACAGCATTGGCTCCCGCTACGAGGCATTCGTGCGCGAGCTTGTCGAGAGTGGCCGCTACGCCAGCGCAAGCGAAGTTGTGCGCGATAGCCTGCGTCTTTTGGAGGAACGCGAAGAGCACCGGCAAGCGAAGCTTACTGCACTGCGTGAAGACATCCGCAAGGGTGTAGAGAGCGGACCAGCTATTCCGGCCGAAGACGTTTTTGATCGGCTGGACAAAAGATACGCGGCTGAAGGCCGCAAATAATGGCTCTCAGTTTCGCCCCTGCCGCCGTACAGGACATTGAAGAGATTGGCGATTATATCCAGGCTGAAAATCCGGCGGCCGCGCGCCGCCTGATAGCGGCACTTCGAGTGCGATGCGGCACCATCTTGGATGCACCACGTGGTGGCGCTCCCCGTTCCGAACTCTGCGCGGCCTGCGCTCCGTCGCGTTCCAGAAATATGTCATCTTTTATACCGTCGAAGGCGACGACGTGCGTGTAGAACGCATCCTCCACGGCTCACGTGACATCCAGGGCATTTTCGATGAAGGAAGAATGCCCAAGGATAGTTGACGCTGACGCTCTGGCTATTTCGACTAGGCGGCCCGCGCGTCGCGGATCGAGCTTTCCAGTATATCCAGCGCCTCGGTCATGACGCCGTCCTGGATGGTGATTGGCGACAGGAAGCGGATGACGTTGCCGTAGACGCCGCAGGTGAGCAGGATGAGGCCCTTGTCGAGCGCCTTCAGCCGCACCGCATTGGCGAACTCCGCCGACGGCAGGCCCTTCTTCACGTCGTTGAACTCGACGGCGTTCATGAAGCCCGGGCCGCGGATGTCGACGATCTCGGGGACGTCGTCGCGAATCGATTCCAGCCGCTGCTTCAGCCTGGCGCCGAGCGCATTGGCGCGGTCGCAGAGCTTTTCCTCCTCGATGACGTCGAGCACGGCGTGCGCGGCGGCGACGCCGATCGGGCTGCCGCCATAGGTGCCGCCGAGCCCGCCGGGGCCGGGCGCGTCCATGATCTCGGCGCGGCCGGTGACGGCCGACAGCGGGAAGCCACCGGCAAGGCTCTTGGCCATGGTGGTGATATCGGGCGCCACGTCATGGTGGTCCATGGCAAACATCTTGCCGGTGCGGGCAAAGCCGGTCTGCACCTCGTCAGCGACGAGCAGGATGCCGTGCTGGTCGCAGATCTTGCGCAGGGATGCCATGAAATCGCGCGGCGCCTCGTAGAAGCCGCCCTCGCCCTGCACCGGCTCGACGATGATGGCGGCAACGCGGTTTGGATCGACGTCAGCCTTGAACAGCTTGTCGAGCGCGGCGAGCGAATCCGCCACCGAGACGCCATGCAGCGCGACCGGAAACGGCGCGTGGAAGACATCGCCCGGCATGGCGCCGAAGCCGACCTTATAGGGCACGACCTTGCCGGTCAGCGCCATGCCCATGAAGGTGCGGCCGTGAAAGCCGCCGGAAAAGGCGATGACCGCCTGACGGCCGGTGGCGTTGCGGGCGATTTTTATCGCGTTCTCGACCGCCTCGGCGCCGGTGGTGACGAAGATCGTCTTCTTGTCGAACTTGCCTGGCAGCATGCCGTTCAGCCGCTCGGCGAGGTGCACGTAGCTCTCATAAGGCACGACCTGGTGGCAGGTGTGGGTGAAGCGGTCGAGCTGCGCCTTGACGGCCTCGATCACCTTCGGATGGCGATGGCCGGTGTTGACCACGGCGATGCCGGACGAGAAGTCGATGTAACGGCGACCTTCGACATCCCAGATTTCCGAATTCTCGGCGCGATCGGCGTAGATCTGCGTCGTCATGCCGACGCCGCGCGAGATCGACTGATTCTTGCGTTCGGAAATGGCTGAATTCTTCATATCGTCCCTCATCGGGTATCCCTCGTCGGGATAGGACCCGTTCCGTTGATCAAAACCCTTCTGACCTTATTTCACGTTTTCCTCAAGTTGGCACGTTGGCCCAGTCGATTGGGCCTGCCTCGAAGATGGGGAACGATGTTCTTAACCAGCCCGGCGATACGCGCCTCGGAAACAGTTTCCTTTTCCCGTCGATCGATTAATCTCATTTCATCCGCGACGTGCCGCCGTCAGGAGCGGCCCCACGGATCGAGGGGAACCATGAGCAGGAACGCGACATCGTCCGCCTTGCCGTCTTCGCCGCTCCGCCCTTTGCCTCGTCCAAACATCTTGTTGCTGCTGGCCTGTTTCGCCGCCGCGTTTTCAGCCGCCGGCTGCCAGAAACAGCAGGTGGCGGAAAAGAAATTACCTGTGGTGGTGACGACGCAGACAGTCGCGCTCGCCGATTACGCGCCACGGACGTCGCTGACCGGGGTGATCGCCGCCCGTACGCTCAACAATCTGTCGTTCCGCGTCGGCGGTAGGGTAGCCGAACGGCTGGTCGATGTCGGCCAGCATGTCGACCAGGGCGCGGTGCTCGCCCGCATCGACCCGCAGGAACAGGAATCGGACCTGCGTTCGGCCCAGGCCGATCTCGACGCGGCGCAGGCGCAGCTCACCCAGGCCGCGGCCACCTATGAGCGGCAGAAGACCCTGT
Organism: Mesorhizobium sp. M2C.T.Ca.TU.002.02.1.1; assembly: GCF_003997225.1. NCBI lineage: Bacteria > Pseudomonadati > Pseudomonadota > Alphaproteobacteria > Hyphomicrobiales > Phyllobacteriaceae > Mesorhizobium > Mesorhizobium sp. M2C.T.Ca.TU.002.02.1.1. The sequence goes on along the minus strand of NZ_RZTO01000123.1, from coordinate 1,342 downwards.
TGGCCCGGGGCTTCACCACGAGGCGGGATTTCGACACCGCCAATCAGACGCTGAAAGTGGCGCAAGGCAGCGTCGATGCCGCGCAAAGCGCTTTCGCCAACGCCAAGGAAAACCTGTCCTATACCGAGCTCAAGGCAGGCGCCGCCGGCGTCATCACGGCGCGCCAGGTCGAGGCCGGGCAGGTGGTGCAGGCGGCGCAGACCGTCTTCACCATCGCCGAGGACGGCGATCGCGATGCGGTGTTCAACGTGCACGAAACGCTGGTTGCGCAGACGCCGTCCTCGCCCGCGGTGACGATCACGCTGCTGTCGGACCCGCAGGTGCGCGCGGTCGGCAAGGTGCGCGAGATATCGCCGGCTGTCGATACGGCGTCGGGGTCGATCCGGGTCAAGGTCGGCATTCCCGACACGCCCGCCGGCATGCCGCTGGGCGCGGCCGTGATCGGCACGGTCAGCGCCAGGTCGGTCAAAGCTATATTGCTGCCCTGGCAGGCGCTGACCTCGACCGGCGGCGAGCCCGCCGTCTGGATCGTCGACCCGTCAAGCAAGGCGGTGACGCCGTCGCCGGTCGAGGTGCTCGCCTTCGATTCCGGCATTGTCGTCGTCGAAAAGGGCTTGCAGGAAGGCCAGAGCATCGTCACCGCCGGCGGACAGTTGCTCAGCCCCGGACAGACGATCGAAGTGGCGGGGGCAAAGCAATGAACCGGTTGCCACGCATCGCTCCCCTGCTCGCCCTTCTAGCGCTTGCCGGCTGCTCGCGCTCGGAAGAGAAGCCGCCGGAGATCGTCCGGCCGGTTCTGTCGGTGGTGATCGAACCGAAGACCGTCGAGACCTTCGGCTTCGCCGGTTCGGTCGAGCCGCAATACAGCGCCGACCTTGCCTTCCGCCTGCTCGGCCGCGTCGTCTCGCGCGACGTCAAGGTCGGCGACCTCGTCACCAAGGGCACGACGATCGCGGCGCTCGATCCGACGGCGCTGGAGCTTGCCGTCCAGGCATCGAAAGCCGATCTGTCGAACGCACAGGCGCAGTTCGCCAATGCGGCGGCCAGCGAGGAGCGCCAGCGCGCCCTGCTCGCTTCCGCGAACACCTCCCAGTCCGTCTTCGACGCCGCGCAGCAGGCAAGGCAAGCCGCGGCCGCCGGCGTCGAGCGGGCGAATGCCGCCTTGGCCAAGTCGCAGGAACAGCTCGGCTATGCCCGGCTGTTTTCCGATTTCGACGGCGTCGTCACCGCCGTCGGCGCCGAGGTCGGCCAGACCGTTTCGCCGGGACAGACGATCGTCACCGTGGCGCGCACCGACCCGCGCGAGGCGGTCGTCGACATCCCGGACCAGTTGACCGGCGAC
>NZ_RZTO01001239.1:0-1194 GCF_003997225.1 Mesorhizobium sp. M2C.T.Ca.TU.002.02.1.1 | reverse complement strand
GTGCCAGCACGGCGGCGGCAAGAAGGGCGGCGTTCGCCGCGCCCGCCTTGCCGATCGCCAGCGTGCCGACCGGGATGCCGGCCGGCATCTGCACGATGGAAAGCAGCGAATCCTGGCCCGACAGCGCCTTGGATTCCACCGGAACGCCGAAGACCGGCAGCGGCGTCATCGCCGCCGTCATGCCGGGAAGATGCGCCGCCCCGCCGGCGCCGGCGATGATGACCTTGTAGCCGGCGGCCTTGGCGCCCTTGGCGAATTCATAGAGGCGGTCGGGGGTGCGGTGCGCGGAGACGATCAGCCGCTTGTGCGGGATGCCCAGCGCCTCCAGCGTTTCGGAGGCCTGGCGCATCGTCGCCCAGTCGGACTGGCTGCCCATGATGACGGCGACGTCGGCACGCTGATCGGTCAAGGCTTCGCTCCCCGGCGGCAAAGGCGCGCCTTAGCGGAATTCGCCTGCTGCCGCAAGGATTGTCGATGCCTGCAGTCCTTTCGGCCGGCGCGGTCCACGGCCTTGGCCGTCGCCCTCCGCCTAAAGCGCGTCGCGATCTTTCAGATTCGCTCCATGCGCTTTAGGTTTTTGATTTTAAGCATGTCTTTATCCCGAAACCGGTTCCCACTTTCGGGAGACATGCTTTAAGCGATGATGTCGGGGATGATGCGGTCTTCCAGCGCCGACAGCCGGTCTTTCAGCATCAGCTTCTTTTTCTTCATGCGCTGGATCTGAAGCGGGTCGCAGCCTGTGGCGATCATCGCGTTGATGGCGGCGTCGAAATCGGCGTGTTCCTGTTTGAGCCGGGAATATTCGAGGCGTATTTCAGCCTGTTCCTGTTCGGACATTATCTACCGTTTAGCGTATGCATCGCCCAATCGGGCTGGTTGGGCGGGACCGGTTGGTGACCGGCGCGCAGCCCTTATCACATTTCACTTTGTCGTGGAATGCTACCACGTGGCATTCGACATCGAGATTGGTTGGTGGCAAACTATCATCGTGCCGTCACAGTCGCAACCTGCGGTGGAGGCGCCCGCGACGGCTGCAATCGAGGAAACCATGAAAGGGAGAACCAATCATGTCTCTTGCATCCCATCTTGATGAGCTGCAGCGAAAGCACGGCGATATCGAGCGCGAACTTATCGACGCGATGAACCATCCTTCGGTAGACGACCTCGAGATCGCCACTCTCAAGCGGCGCAAGT
>NZ_RZTO01001238.1:0-1195 GCF_003997225.1 Mesorhizobium sp. M2C.T.Ca.TU.002.02.1.1 | reverse complement strand
AAATTCGCCTACTTCCAATGCGACATTGCCGATCTTTCCGCTCATCAAAGAATGGTCGAAGCCGCGATCAACGCCTTCGGCCACATCGATTGCCTGGTCAACAATGCCGGCGTCGGCGCCGTGGTGCGCGGCGATCTGCTGGAGCTGAAGCCGGATAACTTCGATCGCGCGCTCGCCATCAACCTTCGCGGCACTTTGTTCCTCAGCCAGGCCGTCGCCAAGGCAATGCTGGCCACGCCTGCCGCTTCAGCAAGGTCGATCATCACCATCACCTCGGTCAGCGCCGCCATGGCCTCGCCGGAGCGCGCCGACTACTGCATTTCCAAGGCCGGGCTTTCGATGTGGGTGAAGAACCTGGCGTTGCGGCTCGCAGCCGAAGATATCGGCGTTTTCGAGGTGCGGCCGGGCATCATCCGCACCGACATGACCTCCGGCGTTTCGGCCAAATATGACGCGCTGATCGAAGGCGAGCTGGTGCCGGCGAAACGCTGGGGCGAGGCCGCCGATGTCGGTGCCGTGGTCGCCGCGCTTGCCTCCGGAAAATTCGGTTTTTCGACCGGATCGGTCATCGATGTCGATGGCGCGCTCTCGGTGCCACGCTTGTGAGGAACAATGGCTGACTACATCATTGTTGGCGCCGGTCCGGCCGGCTGCGTTCTCGCCAACCGGTTGAGCGAGGATCCGTCCAATTCCGTTTTGCTGCTGGAAGCCGGCGGCAAGGACTGGCACCCGCTCATCCACATGCCGGCGGGCTTCGCCAAGATGACCAAGGGCATCGCCTCCTGGGGCTGGTCGACCGTGCCGCAGAAGAACATGAAGGACCGCGTCTTCTGGTACACGCAGGCCAAGGTCGTCGGCGGCGGCTCGTCGATCAATGCCCAGATCTACACCCGTGGCAACGCCCGCGACTACGACGCCTGGGAGAAGGAAGATGGCCTCGCCGGCTGGAGCTATCGCGACGTGCTGCCCTATTTCAAGCGCGCCGAGAACAACCAGCGCTTCGCCAACGATTTTCATGGCGACCAGGGTCCGCTCGGCGTCTCCAACCCGATCTCGCCGCTGCCGATCTGCGAGGCCTATTTCCGCGCCGGCCAGGAAATGGGCATACCCTTCAATCCGGACTTCAATGGCGCGAGCCAGGAAGGTGTCGGCTACTATCAGTTGACCCAAAAGAACGCCCGGCGCTCATCCGCTT
>NZ_RZTO01001237.1:0-1197 GCF_003997225.1 Mesorhizobium sp. M2C.T.Ca.TU.002.02.1.1 | reverse complement strand
GGCCAGCCATCTTGTTGAAACCGACCACACAGTCGAAGTCGCGCCTGGCCGCCAGCACGGTCCTTCCCAGCGCATATTCCGTGCCCGGATTGGAGAGAACCCGTGCCGGATGGACTTTTATCGTCGCCGAACTCTCGACATGACCTACCTGGCGGGTCGTCAGGATCGTCACATTATGACCGCGCGCGATCAGTCGGTCGCTGATATTCAGACAATCCCTCTGCAGACCCCCGTTCATAAACAGGGCAGAGATTGCACAGCAGATTCTCATCACATTTTCCGGAGCGCCGCCCTACCCCCCAAGATTGACGGAGAGAGACTCCGGGTGCGCCCCAGACTTCCCCATTCAAACAAACACAGCGGGCGCTCAAATGTCGGTCGTGTTGAAAACACGAATATGCTGTATATAGCCAGTTATCAAGAGACTCGGATGCTTTCGCGTTCGCGCTTTTTCCAAAAATCAGTTGGAGCATACGTTCATGCAGATTCCCCCGGTCGATCGCGATTGCCAGGCCGGGTTCGCCTGAAAGCCGCCATACCGTGCCAAAGGCCCTGCGCGAATATGACTGGCGGCAATGGCTGAGGCTGCAGCCGCTGCTGCACGCCATCAAGACTGCCCGTTACCGGAGAATCGACCAGAGATTCGTGCACCAACCGGTCGAGGGTGACGATGTCCCGGCCATCCGCGATGCCGCCCGGGGCCGCCATGTCCTGCTTACTGTTGCCTTCGACGATCCCCGGTGCCTGGACCTTCAATTGCGGCTGACGGGAGGACTTGTCCGCCACGATCTTCACATCGTCGCCGACAACAGCGTCAGCGATGCTTCCGCGGACGAGAACAGGCGGGTTTGCGCGGACCATGGCGCCGCCTATGTCAGGCTGCCGGCCAATCCGTGGACTGTGAAAAACCCGAGCCGGTCGCACGGCGCGGCGCTCAACTGGATGTGGCACAATGTGCTCGAGCCCGCCGCACCGGCCGCATTCGGATTCCTCGACCAGGACCTTTTCCCGACGCAGCCATGCGATCCCTTCGAACCTCTTGAAGCCACGGCTTTTTACGGCGACCTGCGCTGGGCCGGCGCGCGATGGTTTTTGTGGGCCGGCTATTGTTTCTTTCGCTTCGACGCCGTCGGCCGCGAGCCTCTCGATTTCGGGCTCGACTGGTTCGCCGGCCTCGACACCGGCGGGGCCAATTGG
>NZ_RZTO01001236.1:0-1201 GCF_003997225.1 Mesorhizobium sp. M2C.T.Ca.TU.002.02.1.1 | reverse complement strand
AGCCAAGGTCGCCGAAAAAGCTTCTGCCGCGTCGGTCACGGTCGGGGATGCGGCCGCCGGCTTCGAGTTCCCGCAGGCGCTGCTTTCCAAGCTCAACGGCCACGCCGGCGGCCAGCTCACCTTGGGCATCCGGCCGGAGGGCGTGCTGGTGCGGCGCGAGGCGGCGGACGGGTTCCTGCCGGTCGAAGCGCAAATCATCGAGCCGCTCGGTTCCTTCGACATCGTCGACCTGAAAGTGGGCTCCAAGATGCTACGCGCCCGCACCAAGAGCGGTTTCATCAGCGGCCCGGGCGAAAAGGTCTATGCGCGGATCGATCCTTCGCAGGCGCATTTCTTCGACGCGGCGAGCGGCAAGTCGCTCGGAGTGAGACTGTAATGGCCCATATCCAGCTGAAAAACATCTCGAAGACATTCGGCAACCATACCGCGCTGTCCAACCTCGACCTCGACATCGCCGACGGCGAATTCTTCGTGCTGCTCGGCGAGACAGGCGCCGGCAAGACGACGACGCTGCGGATGGTCGCCGGTCTCGAAAAACCGACCGAAGGCCAGGTCTTCATCGACGGCGTCGACGTCGCCGATTGGGGCGCGGCCGAGCGCGACGTGGCGCTGGTGCTGCAGCAATATTCGCTCTATCCGCGCTACACGGTGCGACAGAACCTCGAATTCCCGCTGAAGCCGAAGATCCGCCGGCTGCCGGATGCCGAGATCAAGGATCGCGTCGCGCGCGCCGCCCGCACGCTCAGGATTGAGCATCTTCTGGATCGCAAGACCGACCGGCTTTCCGGCGGCGAGATGCAGCGCGTCTCGATCGGCCGCGCGATCGTGCGCAAGCCGCGCGTGTTCCTGATGGACGAGCCGCTGTCGGCGCTCGACGCCAAGCTGCGCGAGGCGCTGCGCACGGAGCTGAAGAACCTGCAGATGCAGCTCGGCGCCACGTTCCTGTTCGTCACGCATGACCAGATCGAGGCCATGTCGATGGGCGACAAGGTCGGCGTGCTCAACCATGGCCGCATCGTCCAGACCGGCACGCCGCATGAGATCTACAACAATCCGCGCGACACCTATGTCGCGAGCTTCGTCGGTTCGCCGCCGATGAACCTCATCGACGGCAAGTTGGTCAACGACCGCGCGGTGATGGCGCCGATGAATTTCGAACTACCGCTGTCAACTGAAGCCAAAACCTTTGGCGGGGGCAGGA
>NZ_RZTO01001235.1:0-1201 GCF_003997225.1 Mesorhizobium sp. M2C.T.Ca.TU.002.02.1.1 | reverse complement strand
GAGCAGGACAGGGTAGAAGGTGGCGAATATCGTTGGCAGACGACCGGTCTGGTTGATGGGGCGCTCGTATTGTTAGTTGCCCACGCTGATAGGGAAGAACGTGGGATCGAAGTGATCCGCATCATTTCAGCGCGGCGGGCCACAACAAGGGAAAGAAGACGTTATGCGGAAAATCGTTCGATATAAGTTCGATCCTGCAAATCCACCTCCGTTGACCGAAGCCCAGAAAGCGGAAATCGCGGCGCTGAAGGCGCGCTCGGAAGAAGACGTCGACACCAGCGATATCCCGGAATTGACTGAGGAATTCTGGCAGAATGCTGTCCAAAATCCGTATTTCAAGCCAATCAAGCAGCAACTGACTCTTCGTCTCGACTCGGATGTTGTCGCTTGGTTCAAGAGGCATACACCTGACGGTCGCGGTTACCAGAGCGCAATCAACAAGGCATTGCGTGAATATGTGACGAAGCAAGATCGCAAAGCCGGCTGACGGGCAGAACCAGCTAGTTATACAACCCCATCGACCACCACAGCGACACTGGCAGCGGGTTCCACCAACCCGTCCGCAGGCCGGCAATCCTTAGTCCCGCCGCCGTCCATGTGTTGCAGCCAACCAGCGCGTTGAAATGGCCGTTAGCTTCGTAGAAGCGGTCATAGGTTGAATAGCCGGCGTTCTCGACCACCATCGGTCCATTCGGCCCCTGCTGGAAGCTCGCCGCGATGTAGTCGAGCAGAGCTGCAAAGTGCGCCTCGTCGATATCGAAGCCGGCGACATCCGGGTGCGGATCCTTGATCGCGCCGGCGACATCGACATGCATGACCGAGGCGTCGACGGTCAGCGCCTTCAACACCGGCTCGGCCTTCAGCTGCGACCATGTCGGAGTCTCCAGATAGAAGGCGCGGCCGCCCCAGCCGAGGACGATATAGCGCGCCTCCGTGGCCTGGATCGGCAGGCCGGCATCGGCGAGGAAAGCAAACCGCCGGCGCACGTTGTCATCGAGGGGCACGGCGATGTCGGTGTGGATCGGATTCTTCAGCACAAGGATGTGCCGTGTCCCCTCGCCTTCGGCCATTGCCGCGGGCCAGAGCGGGCGCGGCACCACCGTGCCAAGCGCGGCGGCAAGGAGCACGGCTCCTACGAGCATTGCCAGATATCGCAGGAATTTCCGCATCAGGGAGGGTAAGCCGGTCGCCTCATGACTTC
>NZ_RZTO01001234.1:0-1203 GCF_003997225.1 Mesorhizobium sp. M2C.T.Ca.TU.002.02.1.1 | reverse complement strand
GCTCTGGGTGCTGCCGGTCGACATTCGGCTCTCGGCGCATTCGAACGCGCTGCAGTTCCGGCCGCGCGCCTACTCCTATATCGGCTCAGTGCCGATGCTCGACATCTTCGACAAGCCGATCAACGACTGGGATTCGGTTGCCAAGCGCGCCTTCGATATCGTCTTCTCGCTTGTCGGCATCGTCCTCTTCTCGCCGGTGATGCTCGCCACCGCGATCGCCATCAAGCTCGACAGCAGGGGGCCGGTGCTGTTCAAGCAGAAGCGGCACGGCTTCAACAACGAGATCATCGAGGTCTACAAGTTCCGCTCGATGTATGCCGACCGTTCCGACCCGACCGCCAAGCAGACGGTGACCAAGAACGATCCGCGCGTTACCCGCGTCGGCCGCTTCATCCGCAAGACCTCGATCGACGAACTGCCGCAGTTCTTCAACTCGCTCTTCGGCTCTCTGTCGCTGGTCGGGCCGCGCCCGCATGCGATCGCGGCGCAGTCGCACAATCTGCTCTACAACGAGGTGGTCGACGGCTATTTCGCGCGCCACAAGGTCAAGCCGGGCGTCACCGGCTGGGCGCAGATCAATGGCTGGCGCGGCGAGATGGACACCAATGAAAAGATCCGCATGCGCACCGAATACGACCTCTATTACATCGAGAACTGGTCGATGCTGTTCGACCTGCGCATCCTGTTCCTCACGCCGGTCCGCCTGCTCAACACGGAAAACGCCTATTGAGCGCCATCGCCCATGAGCTGCCGCCGCAGGCGATCAACGCCAAGCTGATTTCGCTGATCGCATCGGCGGCGATCGGCGTCGGCATCCTGCTCTCCGGCTTCGTCATCAGCGAGCCCGCGCCTTACGAAATCTATATGGCCGGGCTGATCGCGGTGTGGGCGCTGTTCGGGCTGCGGATTTCGCGCGCGATCGTGCCCTTGCTGGTGCTTCTGGTGGCGATGAACATCGGCGGCATGATCGCCATGACGCAGATGGCGGATCTCGCCAACACGCCGCTCTACCTCGCCGTCTCACTGTTCCTCGCCGTCAGCGCGGTGTTCTTCGCCTCCGTGACCTCGGTCCAGCCCAGCCTCTACCGGCTGATCTTCATCGCCTATGTCGTGTCGGCGGTGGCGACATCGCTGCTCGGCATCGCCGGCTACTTCCATGCCTTTCCCGGCGCGGAAATGTTCACCAAATACGACCGCCCGGCC
>NZ_RZTO01001233.1:0-1206 GCF_003997225.1 Mesorhizobium sp. M2C.T.Ca.TU.002.02.1.1 | reverse complement strand
ACTGCACATAAAGCCAGCCCCAGGCGGTATAGCCGGAAATGCCGGCAACGACGGCGCCATGCTCGTCGCGCACGAAAACCGCCAGCGGCTTTCGGCCCGACGCGCCGACATCGGCATCGTTGAAGGCGGTGAGGCTCCCGCTCAGGAAAGCGAGGTCCTGCGGCAAGGGCTCGGCGGTGATCTCGAGGCTCGTCTTCATCGCGCTTCCGCTCCGGTTCGCAAGCCAGCCTTAGCGAAGGTGCGAACGCAGATGCAAGCCTATTGCCGGGCGGATGAACGCCATGCCGCTGCGCCCGCCGCCACCAGCATCAGCCCGGCCGCGATCAGCGCGCAATTGGCGAAGCCGAGCCCCGTGTAGAGCGGGCCGAAGCCCGCGGTGCCGACGGTGACGGCGAGATAGGTGACCGCGCTGTTCAGGCCCATGATGGTGCCGCGCCGCGAGGGATCGAGCGCGGTGAGGCGCATGACCAGCACGTTCAGTCCGAAATGGTTGGCAAGGCCCCAGACGGCGATCGTCGCGATCAGCAGGCCGAAGCCGGTGCTCGTCAGGGCAATCGCGACATAGACGGCGGCGACCAGCAGATAGGCGAAGGGCATGACGCGGCGAGCGCCGAGCCGGTCTATGACGCCGTCGAGCAGAGCCGCCGCGCCGAAGCCGAGGCCATACGCGATGGCCGCCAGGCCGTTGGCGCTGACCGGCTCGCCGAGAGCTTCATGGAGATGATCGCCGAGATAGCCGTAGACGCCGTAAAACGCGGTCATGAAGGCGCCGCAGGCGATAAGCAGCGGGACGATGCCGGGAACGGCGAGCGCGCCGAGCGGCGACGGCGCGGGGCCGCTTTTCCTGGTGTCGTGCAGCGAACTCATCGCCAGGCCGGCAACAGCCGCTCCCGCCAGCAGCGCTACGGCCGCGAAGACGGCGCGCCAGTGGATGAGGTCGGCGATCACCGCCGACAGCGAGACGCCGGCGACCATCGAAAGCGTCCAGCCGGTCAGCACCACGCCGATGGTGCCGCTCTCGCGGCCGGGCGGCGCGATCGCCGCCGAGCTGGCATAGATCGCCGGCATGGCGATGCCGGCGGCGACGCCGGCAACGAGCTGAGATGCCACTAGCGCCATTACCGTCGGCGCGAGGGCACTGGCGACCAATGCTGCCGCCAGCAACAGCAAGGCTCCCTGCAGCATGCGGCGCGCGCCGACGGTAAT
>NZ_RZTO01001232.1:0-1206 GCF_003997225.1 Mesorhizobium sp. M2C.T.Ca.TU.002.02.1.1 | reverse complement strand
CGCATAGGCCGAGCGCATTGTCTCAAGCCCGCTGAAGGCCGAGACCAGCATGAACAGCGTCGAGCGCGGCAGATGGAAATTGGTCATCAGCATGTTGGCCGTCCGAAAACGGTAGCCGGGCGTGATGAAGATGTCGGTGGGTCCGGACCAGGGCTCGATCATGCCGTCGTCGCGCGCGGCACTTTCCAAAAGCCGCAGCGATGTCGTGCCGACGCAGATGATCCGCCCTCCCCGCGCCCTGGCCGCGTTGAGCGCCGCCGCCGTCTCCGGACTCACCGAGCCGGTCTCGGCATGCATCTTGTGATTGGCCGTGTCGTCAGCCTTGACCGGCAGGAAGGTGCCGGCGCCGACATGCAGCGTGACGAAGCGGCGCTCGACGCCCTTGGCGTCGAGCGCCGCAAACAGCTCCGGCGTGAAATGCAGCCCGGCGGTAGGGGCCGCGACGGCGCCCTCTTCCCTGGCGTAGATGGTCTGGTAATCGGCGCGGTCGCGCTCGTCATCGTCGCGCTTCGAGGCGATGTAAGGCGGCAGCGGAATATGGCCGACCGCATGCAGCGCCTCGTCGAGGAATGGCCCGGAAAGATCGAAGCCGAGCAGCGCCTCGCCCGCCTCGCCCTTTTCGAGCACCGTCGCGTCGAGCTGGCCGAGGAAGCAGGAATTCTGGTCATGGCCGAAATGGATGCGGTCGCCGGCAGCGATGCGTTTTCCCGGCCGCATGAAGGCCTGCCAGCGGTCCGGCGCCACGCGCATATGCAGCGTCGCCTCGACCTGCGCCACCGCCTCGCCGCGCTTGCGCATGCCTTTGAGCTGCGCCGGAATGACCTTGGTGTCATTGAACACCAGCACGTCGCCTTGGCGAAGCAGCGACGGCAGATCGGAGACGATGCGGTCCTGCAATGGTTCGCCCGGCTTGACGATCAGCAGCCTGGCGCTGTGGCGCGGCTCTGCCGGGCGAAGCGCGATGCGCTCCTCCGGCAGGTCGAAGTCGAACAGGTCGACTCGCATCAGTAGAGCCGGATGAGCAGCGCCCCGGCAAGCAAGAGCACGGCGCCGGCGACACGGCCAAGCGAGATTTCGCGCACCGCCACGCCCAGGAAACCGGCGCGGTCGATCAGCATGCCGGCGATCAGCTGACCGGCGACCAGGAAGGCCATCAGCGCGGCAGCGCCGATGCGCGGCGTCAGGATCGTCGACAGCGTCACATAG
>NZ_RZTO01001231.1:0-1208 GCF_003997225.1 Mesorhizobium sp. M2C.T.Ca.TU.002.02.1.1 | reverse complement strand
CCCGGGGTCCGGGCCGCGATGGCGCTGGGCAGCCTGTCGAAAGCCTACGACGCATGCCGGCAGATGCTCGGCCCCGACACCGATGAATGGGCATGGGGCCGCCTGCACGAGGCGCTTTTCGAGCATCCGGCAGGAGCGGTCGCCAATGCCGGGGGCCGATGGAATGTCGGCCCCTTCCCCTTCGGCGGCAGCGGCAGCACGCCGATGAACGGCTCCTACCGCCCCACCGACTTCCGGCTCACCATCGGCGCCTCCTTCCGGATTGTCGTCGATGTCGGCGGTTGGGACAACAGTGTCTGCATCAACACGCCGGGCCAATCCGGCGATCCGCGGTCGGACCATTACGGCGACATGGCGCCGCTCTGGGCGGCGGGCGACTACGTGCCGCTGCTCTACACCGACAAGGCCGTCGACGCCGCGGCGGTGCTGACCTTGAAGCTTACGCCGAAGCGAGCCGCATAGGCTGGACCATGGCGCGCTTCGGCACGCCGGATGCCTGCAAACTCAAGCAGCGACGCCGCACCGCAGCCGCTCCCACGAACCGCCCAGACGCGCCTCGAACGCCCACGGGACATCGTTTCCGGAGCGGTGTGGAGAATAGTCGTCAGGACGTCCATGTTAGCCTTGCAGGCTTCGCTGACGCTGACTATAGTCACGGATATGAAATTAAATTCCATGTGCTAGGTACGAATGCGTCCCGCGAGCGATCAGTCTCTTGTTGTGGTGGAGAGCCGCCCGTTCGACAATGTGGGGTTGGTCGAGATCAACCGCCCCGAAGTCCGCAACGCAATCAATCTCGAAGTGCGGGAGAAGCTGGCCGCTGCGGTGGCAAGCTTCTCAGACGACGCGGAGATCCGTTCCATCGTCATTGCCGGGCGCGGCGCCAACTTTGCCGCCGGCGCCGACGTCAGAGCGTTTGAAAAGCTCGGCTCCGCCGACGTGCTTCTTCAACGCACCCATCGCTACTGGGATGTGATCGCGAAATGTCCGAAACCGGTCATTGCCGCGGTCGAGGGCTTCGCGCTGGGCGGTGGCTGCGAGCTTGCAATGCATGCCGACATCATCGTGGCGGCGCGTACAGCCACTTTCGGGCAGCCGGAGGTCAAACTCGGCCTCATGCCGGGCGCCGGCGGCACCCAGAGGCTGCTGAGAGCAATCGGCAAGTACAAGACGCTGATGCTCGTCCTGACCGGCGATATGTGCCCGGC
>NZ_RZTO01001230.1:0-1209 GCF_003997225.1 Mesorhizobium sp. M2C.T.Ca.TU.002.02.1.1 | reverse complement strand
TTCCACAAGGCCAAAGGCCGTGCCCACGCGTCGCAATCGCGCGTCGGTCCGCGCGGCAGGAGACGGTAATGCCAGGTAACTTCCAAGCAGAAGAACAGGTTTTTGGCGGCGAGCATCACTCTGGCCGTGTCGCCCGTCCGCTGTGGACGGCGATCAAGCGCGGCCTGCTCGGCCGTTGCCCGCATTGCGGCGAAGGCAAGCTGTTTTACGCCTTCACCAAGACCGTCGACACGTGCAGCGTCTGTGGCGAGGAGATCCATCACCATCGCGCGGACGACCTGCCCGCCTATCTGGTCATCGTCATTGTCGGCCACATCGTGGTTGGCTCCTTCATGGCGGTGGAGGCGACCATCACATTGTCGAACTTACAGCACGCGCTGATCTGGGTGCCGTTGACCATCATTCTAGCGCTCGTGCTTTTGCAACCGGTCAAGGGCGCCGTCATCGGCCTGCAATGGGCGCTTTATATGCACGGCTTCGGCGACGAGAAGGACGAATTCGAGAGCCATTCATAAGCCAGGGTTGCGCCGCTGCCGGCCCTGGTGCAAAGGCCGCGACGCGCAAGCCACTTTCGCATCAAGGAAGTTTCCGCTAGGTCGAGCGCATGGAAGGAATGACCAAGGCGGATGTCGACAAGCTCGATAAGGGCCTGGCCGTGCGCAGCGGCCGGGCGTTGCGTCCGCGTGATGCCGCGACCCTCATTCTGCTCGATCGCCGGGACAAGGAAGTCCTGGTGCTGATGGGCAGGCGCCATGCCAGGCACGCCTTTATGCCCGGGAAATTCGTCTTCCCCGGCGGCCGCACCGATCCCGCGGACAGCCGCATTCCCGTCGCCCAGTCTCTGCGCGGCGAAGAAGAGAAAAAGCTGGTCGCCGGTCCCGGCCGCGCCAGCGCGGCGCGTGCGCGGGCAATCGCCCTGTCGGCGATTCGCGAGACCTATGAGGAAGCCGGCCTTCTGATCGGCCGCAAGGGCGCCTTCGCGACCGCCAAGCACGACTGGCAGGGTTTCGCCGAGCATGGCGTTATCCCGTCGCTGGAAATGCTCCGCTTCATCGCCCGCGCCATCACCCCGCCCAATCGCGTGCGCCGTTTCGACACGCGTTTCTTCAGCGCCTGGCGCCACGACGTTGCCGTGGAATTGCCCGGAGGCGGCCCGACGAACGAGCTGGAGGAACTCGTCTGGCTGCCGCTTGCCGATGCCCGCAAGGC
>NZ_RZTO01000122.1:0-10728 GCF_003997225.1 Mesorhizobium sp. M2C.T.Ca.TU.002.02.1.1 | reverse complement strand
GGGGAACCTGCTGTTTCCGGACATGACTGTCGCGGAAACGCTGTCGATCGCGCCCTATGCCTCCCGCGGGCGCGCCAATGCGGCTGAGACACTGGACACGGTCTTCCGGCTCTTTCCCCGGGTGCACGAGCGTCTCGACCACAAGATACGCTTCCTTTCGGGCGGCGAGCGCCAGATGGTGGCCATAGGCGTCGGGCTGATGGCGGCGCCGAAGCTTCTCATTCTCGACGAGCCGACGCTGGGACTGTCGCCCAAGCTGCGCGGGGAACTCGCTTCGGCGATCCAAACCATCCGCGGATCCGGCGTGCCGCTGATCGTGGTCGATCAGGACATCGCCTTCCTCGAGGAACTGATCGACACGCTCTACCTGTTCGACCACGGCCGCATCTCGCGCCGTATCGAGAAGGCGGACATGCCCACGCATGAAGAGATCATGAAACTGATGTTCGGCGAGGATCACCATTGACCCTTGAGACGCTTAACCTGATCCTGCTTGGCGGCATCGTGCTGGGCGCGCTCTACGCGCTGATGGCGACCGGGCTGGCGCTCGTGTGGACGACGCTCGGCATCTTCAATTTCGCCCACGGCACCTTCATCGCGCTCGGCGCCTATATCGCTTGGCAGATCGCCAGCACCGAGGCCTCTGGCGCCGGCCTGCTGGCCGGGGCAGGGGTCTCCATCATCGGCATGTTCGTCATCGGCATGTTCGTCTACTACCTTCTTATCAAGCCTTTCGAACGAAACCCGGACATCGTGGTGAAATCCGTCATCACCACGCTTGCCGGCGCGACCATCCTGGAAAACGTCATCAACCTCGTCTGGGGGCCGCGCAACAAGCAGCTCTCTCCGCTGCTCGGCGGCGACATGTCATTCCTCGGCATCACCATATCTCGCAACGAGATGGCGGTGGTGGCGCTGGCGCTCGTCATCCTGGCGGCGCTCGGCGTGTTCCTGCAGCGCGCGCCGCTTGGTCGCGCCATGCGCGCCGTGGCGCAGAACCGCGAGGCGGCGCAGCTCATGGGCATCGACGTCGAGCGGCTCTATGCGATCGCCTTCGGCCTGTCGGCTGCGCTGGCGGCGTTGGCCGGCATCCTGATCGGCTCCATCCGCTTCATGAACCCTTCGATGGGCTCCGACCCGCTGATGAAAGCGCTGATCGTGGTGATCTTCGGCGGCATCGCGCGCTTCACCGGCCCGATCTACGCGGCTTTCATCGTCGGCTTGCTCGAGGCTGTCATGACCTATCTCGTCGGCCTCTACTGGAGCCCGACGGTGCTCTTCGCAATCATGATCGTCGTGCTTGTCGCCAAGCCAGAAGGCCTGTTCGGCCGATACAGGAAATCCGTCTGATGCGGTACAGCCCGTCTTTCGCCCGCAGCTCCGGGCTGATCCCGGTTCTGGTCGTCCTGGCCGTGCTGGCGCTTGTGCCGCTGCTGTCGTCAAGCATGTATCTGCGGCATCTCCTGGTTCTGGCCTTCGTGTTCGGCATCGTGGCCTCGAGCTGGGACCTCAGCCTCGGCTATGGCGGCCTCTTCAATTTTGCCCATGTCGCGCTCTTCACCATCGGCACCTACGCGTTCGGACTGGTCGGCCAGACCCTCGGCCTGTCGCCATGGCTGGGCATAGCGTTCGCCGGTGTTGCCGCGGGGCTTGTCGCGGCCCTCATAACGCTGCCCATCCTCAGGCTTTCAGGCATCTACATCATCCTGGTGACCATCGCGGCCTCGCAGGTGCTCTACCAGATCATCATCAGCCAGTCCGACATCACCGGCGGCACGTCGGGCATGGTGAGCCTGCCGGCGCTCGAGCTCTTCGGCTACCGTTTCAACCGCGGCGGCAAGGTCGGCTACTATTATCTGGCCTTGCTGATGCTGGTGGCCTCCACCATCATCCTCTACAAGATCACTCGCTCGCGTTTCGGCCGCGCCATCGTGGCCATGCGCGACCACAAATACTACGCCATCTCGCGCGGCATGTCGGAAACGCGCACCCGGCTGTTCACGCTGACGGTGAGCGCCGCGCTGAGCGGCGTGGCCGGCGGCTTCTACGGCTCCTACATGCGCGTTGCCTCTCCCGACAATTTCGGCCTCGGGCTGCTCGGCCTTTTGCTCTCGATGCTCTTGCTTGGTGGCGCCGGAACGATCTGGGGTCCGATCCTTGCAGCCTTCTTCGTGACCATGGTGTCTGAGGTCTTCGCCGCCTACGGCGCCTGGCGCAACATCATCATGTCGCTGTTGCTGATCGTCATCCTAATCTTCTATCCGGGTGGGCTCTGGGCATTGCTGCAGACGCTTCGTGAAGCGCTCGACGTGGTGCGTTCGCAGGCGACGGCCAGATTGCGCCGCCGCTTTGGCCTCGGCCAGCGGGAAGCGATGACCGGGGCGCATGAGACGATGGTCGCCACCCGCCATGGCAGGATCGCCGTTGCCGACACCGGCGGCGACAAGCCGGCGCTTCTCCTCATCCACGGCAACTCCTCCGCCAAGGAGGTCTTCGCCAACCAGTTCAAGGCGCTCCGCGATCGTTATCGCGTCATCTCCTTCGACCTGCCCGGTCACGGCGTGTCCGACAACGCCGATCCGGAAAAGGACTATAGCGTCGAAGCCTTCGCTGACGTCGCCGAAGACGTGCTCAAGGCGCTTGGCGCGGCGAACCCCTTTGTGTTCGGATGGTCGCTGGGCGGCTATATCGCCATCGAGCTTGCGGCCCGCGGTTATCCCGTGCGGGCGCTTGCCGTTTCCGGCACGCCGCCGCTCAGGGTCGTTCCGGAAGATGTCGGCCGTGCCTATGACGCGACCAGCCATTTCGTTCTGGCGAGCAAGACCTTCCTGTCGCCGGCCGAGAGCCGTGACTTCGCTGCGTCTACAACCGGTCCGAAGACAGTCGAGACGATCCACCTTCACCGGGCCGTGCGAAGGACCGACGGGCGGGCCCGCGCCTATACGCTGGGCAAGCTCCAGATCGTCGATTGGCCGCGACAGATGCGCTTCCTGCGCTCGACCGCCGTGCCGTTCGCCATCCTGAACGGCTCGAACGATCCGTTCCTGAACCATCAATATTTCCGGGACCTCAAGCTCGAGCAGTGGACCGGCGAGCCGGACGACATCCAGGACGGCAAGCACGCGCCCTTCCTGCTGAAGCCGGCGATCTTCAACGAAAAGCTCGTTGCGTTCCTGCGCGCGGCCGAAACAACAAGCCGGCATGGCGCCGACGTGGTCGCCTGATATCCAGAACCGGAACTTGCAAAGAGCGCCGGGCGCAAACCAAAGCGGTCCAGTCTCCAGGGACCCTGCTTGCGGGGCGCATTCGCTTCACTTCGCCAAGCGCGTGCCGGAGTGGCTCCGATGAGTGTGCCGGCGCTTGTCGGACCGCACATCCCGAAATCTGTGAAACACGCCGAAGCGCGCCATACGCTTTGAATGGACACAGGTGTACATTCGCGCTAAATGTGCGCTTGGCGCTGCTTTGGGGTGTTCGGCGACCAAAAGGCAAAGCAGGTGTTTTAAGGGGCGATCGGTTGGACGAGCTCGAGCTGAAGACATGGCGGCCAAGTCCTTGCGGCGAGGCGAGGTTTGCGACCTGTGATGAAGGTCTAGGCGCATGACGAGACAGTACTCGGCGCTTTCGCTCTTCAAGGAAGGCCTCGCCGGCCAGACCGGCTGGGAAAAGGCCTGGCGCTCTCCCGGCCCGAAACCGCGCTACGACGCGATCATCATCGGCGGCGGCGGGCATGGGCTTGCCACTGCCTATTATCTCGCCAAAAATCACGGCGTCACCAACGTCGCGCTCCTGGAGAAAGGCTGGATCGGCGGCGGCAACACGGGCCGCAACACCACCGTGGTGCGTTCGAACTATTTCTATCCCGAAAGCGCGGCGATCTACGGGCTGGCCCACAGCCTCTACAAGGCGCTCTCGACGGACCTGAACTACAATGTGATGTTTTCCGCGCGCGGCATCCTGACCCTCGCGCACAGCGAAGCTGGAATGGAAACCGCCGCCCGGTCGGTCAACGCCATCCAGGTCAACGGCATCGATTGCGAGCTGTTCTCGGTCGAGGACGTGCGCCGCGTCGTGCCGATCTACAATTTCAGCCCGGGCACACGCTACCCCGTCTATGGCGGCACCTGGCAGCCAAGCGGCGGCACCGCCCGTCACGACGCGGTGGCGTGGGGCTATGCGCGCGCGGCGAGCCGTCTCGGTGTCGACATCATCCAGAATTGCGAGATCACCGACTTCATCATCGAGAACGGGCGCTGCCGCGGCGTCGTCACCTCGCGCGGCGCGATCCGGGCCGAGCGCACGGGCATGGCGGTGGCCGGCCATTCGTCGGTGCTGGCGGCGAAAGCGGGCTTCCGGCTGCCGGTCAATTCCTACGCGTTGCAGGCCTGCGTGTCCGAACCGGTTAAGCCGATCATCGACACGGTGGTGATCTCGCCGGACACGGGCGTCTATGTCAGCCAATCGGACAAGGGCGAGCTGGTGATCGGCGGCGCGCTCGACCGCATCCCGTCCTACGGCCAGCGCGGCAACCTGCCGGTGCTGGAGGGCGTCATCGCCGGCATGCTCGAGATGTTCCCGATCTTCGGCCAGTTGAAGATGATGCGGCAGTGGGCCGGCATCGTCGACGTGGTCCCGGATTCCTCGCCCATCATCGGCGAGTCGCCGCTGCCCGGCCTGTTCCTCAATTGCGGCTGGGGCACGGGCGGCTTCAAGGCGATCCCCGCCGGCGGCACCCTGCTTGCCCACCTGCTTGCCACCGGCAGGCACCACGACATCAGCCGGCCCTTCGATCTCGACCGCTTCGCCCGCGGCCGGCTGATCGACGAGGCCGCCGGCTCCGGCATTGCCCATTGAAGGTATAGAAAAGATGCAGCTCTTTCCCTGCCCGTTCTGCGGGCCGCGCGAAGAAAGCGAGTTTCACTATGGCGGCGAGGCGGGCAATCTGAGGCCCGACGGCAGCGAGGTGACCTCCGAGCGCTGGGCCGGCTACCTCCACATGCGCGACAATCCAAAGGGGCCGACCCGCGAGATCTGGGTGCATCTCACCTGCGGCGAGTTCTTCGCGATGAGCCGCGACAGCGTCAATCACAAGGTGTCGGGCTCTTCGGCGCTCGGCGAAGCGGAGCACGGAAGATGAGCGCTTCCCGTCTCACCACTGGTGGCAGCGACATCGATCGCGACCGTCCGCTGAGCTTCACCTTCGACGGCAGGCGCGTGGAGGGTTTTGCGGGCGACACGATCGCGTCGGCCTTGCTCGCGAGCGGCCAGGCCGTGGTCGGCCGCAGCTTCAAATACCATCGGCCGCGCGGCATCTGGGGCTCCGGCGTCGAGGAGCCCAACGCGCTGGTCGATGTCGAGAGCGCGGCCGGCCGGGTGCCGAATGCGCGCGCCACGACCGTGCAGGCCACGGACGGCATCCGGGTGACAAGCGTCAACGCTTCGCCGACGGCTGAGAACGACCGCAACGCCGTTCTGGACCGCTTCGCCCGCTTTCTGCCCGCCGCCTTCTACTACAAGACCTTCATGTGGCCGGACTGGCACCTGTTCGAGCCGCGCATCCGCGCCATGGCCGGACTTGGCATCGTCGACAGCGATTGGAAGCCACGCCAGGTCTCGGACCAGATCAACCATCATTGCGACGTCCTGGTGGTCGGCGCCGGGCCGGCCGGTCTTGCCGCGGCAGCCAGCGCCGCGGCGGCCGGGCATTCGGTTGTGCTGGCCGACGACGGGGCGCATCCCGGCGGGTCGCTGCGTCACCGCGCCGGCGAAGTCGATGGCGTCGAGGGCAGGGCGTGGGTCGAGGCGACGGTTGCCAAGCTGAAGGGCGCCGGTCAGCTCGTGCTGAGCGATACGACCGCTTTCGGCCTTTACGACCACAATCTGGTCGCGCTCAACCAGCGGCACGCCGACGGTCGGCCGGACACGCTTTGGCGCGTGCGGCCGCGCCGCATCGTGCTGGCGACGGGCGCGATCGAGCGGCCCGTGCCGTTCGCCAACAACGACCTTCCCGGAATCCTGTCCGCCGATGCGGCGCTCAGCTATCTGCGCCGACATGGCGTGCTTGTCGGCCGCGAGATCGTGGTCGCGACCAACAACGACAGCGCCTATGAGCCGGCCTCCGCGCTCGCCGAGGCCGGCGCCTCGGTGACGGTGGTCGATTGCCGGCGTGACGGTGGCGCGCAAGCGAAGACCGGCATTCGTGTTCTGGCCGGACGGACAGTCGTCGCGGCGCGCGGGCACAAGGCCGTTCAGGGCATTCTGCTGGACGACGGCACGACGCTTGGCGTCGATTGCGTTCTCGTCTCCGGCGGCTGGACACCCACCGTGCACCTGTTCTCACAGGCGAAAGGCAAGCTCGCCTGGAGCGATCAACTGGCGGCCTTCATCCCGGGCGAAGCCATTGAGGGGACTGGCGTCGCCGGCGCCGTGGCCGGCACGGTCTCGCTTTCGGAGACCTTGGCCAGCGGCGCCGCGGCCCCCGCCGACTTCGGCTCATCGTCACCTGCGCCTCGCGGCACGGGAGCGGAAGCAACGCTCGGCGTCGTCAGCCTGTGGCCAAAACCCAAGGCCAAGGGTCGCGTCTGGATCGACTATCAGAGCGACGTCACCGCCAAGGACGTCGAGCTCGCGGCGCGGGAGAACTTCGTCTCGGTCGAGCATCTGAAGCGCTACACGACGCTCGGCATGGCGACCGACCAGGGCAAGACCTCGAACCTCAACGGTCTGGCGCTGCTGGCTGACATCACCGGGCGCGGCATTCCTGAGATCGGCACCACGACCTACCGGCCGCCCTTCACGCCGGTCCCCTTCGCCAGCCTGGCGGGGTCGCGCCGGGGCAGTATGCACGCTCCGGTCCGCCGCCTGCCGCTGGAGGCGAACCATCGCGCCGCGGGCGCCGTGTTCCAGGAATATGGCGGTTGGCTGAGGCCTGCCTATTATGGCGGCGGTGAAGCCGGCGCCTCGATTCAGGACGAGGCGCGGCGCGCCCGGCAGTCGGTCGCGCTCTTCGACGGCTCGACGCTGGGCAAGATCGAGGTGGTCGGCCCGCGCGCGGCCGAGTTTGTCGACTTCATCTACTACAACACCATGTCGACCCTGAAGCCGGGCCATTGCCGCTACGGCTTCATGCTGTCGGAAAACGGCGTCGTCTTCGACGACGGCGTGCTTGTCCGCCTGGACGAGCATCGCTTCATCGTCTCCTGCTCGTCGTCGCATGTCGCCGCGGTCCACGCGCGCCTCGAGGAGTGGCGGCAGGACCGCTTCGGCCGCGATGCGGTCTATATCCACAACGCCACCGCGCAATATGCGACCTTGACCGTTTCGGGTCCGAACGCGCGTCAGGTCGTCGAAGCGCTCGATCTGGGCGCGGCACTTGACGATGCAAGCCTGCCGCATATGGCGATCGCCGCCGGCCGTTTTGCCGGAGACGAGGTGCGCATCGCCAGGGTGTCCTTCACCGGCGACCGCAGCTACGAGATATCCATCCGCGCCGACCGGGCGGAGGCGCTGTGGGCCAGGATGCGGCAGGAGGGCCGCGCCTTCGACGCCGTGCTGCTCGGACTTGAATCGCTGATGATCCTGCGCGCCGAGAAGGGCTACATCGTCATCGGCAAGGACACCGACGGCACCACCATGCCGCACGATCTGGGCGTCGCCGGACCGCGGACCAAGCGCGCCGGCGAGTTCGTCGGCAAGCGCTCGCTTTTCACCGAAGCGGGCAACAGCGCGGACCGCAACCAGCTCGTCGGCTTGGCGGTACGCGACGGCGGAGCGCCGCTGGCGATCGGTGCGCATGGCGTCGAGAAGCGCGACGGCCGGCTCAGAAGCATCGGCTTCGTCACCTCCAGCTATCAGAGCCCGACCCTGGGACGCCCGGTTGCGCTCGCGCTCATCGAACGGGGCGCGGCGCGGCACGGCGAAACGATTGACGTTCAACATCTTGGTGTCGTGCGGCAGGCGACGATCGTCGCGCCCTGCGCCTTCGATCCGGAAGGGAGGCGGCTCCATGCGTAACCTTGCCGAAAAGTGGCCGGCGGCGCCCGACTTTGCTACCGCGGCGCTGAACAAGGATGGCGTGACCGTGCGCATGCTTGGCGGGCTGAAACAGCTTCTGGTCAGCGGCGACCTCGCGGCCTGGTCGAAGGCGTCAAGGCTTGCCGGCGAAGGCGTCGGCGCGGGCGCAATCGCCAGCGGCGACAAATACCTGGTGCGAATCGCGCGCGACCGCCTTCTTGCGGTCGGGGAACAGCCGTTCCCCATTGCGCCCGGCTGGCACGCGGCCGGTTTCGCGGTCACGGTCATGGATGCCGGACTGCATGTGTTCGAGATCGAGGGGCCGGACCTGGATCGCCTGATCGCCAGGGGCACGGCGCTCGATCCGGAAGCGGCAAGCCCCTCGGCTTCGATCCTTTTTGCCGGCGTCGGCGTCCTCCTCTACCGGTTCGGCAATCGCGATCGGGCGCGTCTCCATGTCGACCGGGGCCTTGCCCCCTATCTCTGGGAGTGGCTCGAGCAAGCGCAAGTATTGTAGCGGGGTGGTTTCAGGTCTATCTAGCCGGCGTTCAAACTTGGCCGGCCCGACATGTTCTCCGATTCCAGTGATGATGAAGTCGTGCGGCGGCCCGGTCTGATCGGCAACACCAAGGTGACGCGCGAGGACTGGATGAACCTCGCGCTGGAGACGTTGATCTCCGAGGGCGTGGAGGCCGTGCGCGTGCTTGCGCTCGGGCAGAAGCTGAACGTCTCCCGGTCCAGTTTCTACTGGTACTTCAAGAGCCGCCAGGATCTGCTCGACCAGCTGCTGGATTACTGGCGCAACAACAACACGCGTTTCATCGTCGAGCAGGCCGGCCGGCCGGCCGCGTCGATCACGCAGGCAGTGCTCAATGTCTTCGAGTGCTGGCTGGATGAGAAGCTGTTCAATCCGCGGCTGGATTTCGCCGTGCGCGCCTGGTCGCGCCAGTCCGCAAAAGTGCATCGGATCGTCAACGAGGAAGACGATACACGGGTCGACGCCGTCCGCGCCATGTTCTCGCGGCACGGTTATGCCGACACGGAAGCGTTCGTGCGGGCTCGCGTGCTCTACTTCACGCAGATCGGCTATTACTCGCTCGAGATCGTCGAGCCGGTCAGCAACCGTCTTTTCCTGACGCCTGCCTACCTGCTCACCCACACCGGCAAGGAACCTCGCGCAGGCGAGGTCGAGGCCTTCGCCGAAAAGATGCTGCTGAAAAGCCCCGGCTGACCAGCCCGCCGTCCGCGATCACGTCAGTTCAGGTCGCGTGGAAACTCCTTGACCTCCTCGCGGTCGACCACGACCTCGTCACCGGCGCGCGCGACGAGATGCGTTTCCATGCGCCAGACATCGCGCAATGCGCGCACCGTGGCGGAGACCGAAACACGGGCGTTCCAGTCGCCGCGCGCATAGGTCTTGTCCCAGGTCACGGTCCCGCGCGCCGAGTTCGGATCGTCCGGATGGACAATGAAGATTTCGGTCTGTCTCTGCGTCAGGGTCATGCCGGTGTGCGGATGGCGCACCGTTCCCGCGTCGCTGACGATCGTGTAGGTGGATTCTCCGGTGATCTGGTTCGTCGTCACCTCGCGCCGGAAAGGCTCGCCTGCCTTGATCACGTCCTGCGCCATCGGCGTGGCGCTTTCCGGTCCCTCGAATTCCGGGAGCGTCTTGTCGAGCGGCTGCGGCTTTCGTACCGGCAGGATCAGCCTGCTGCCGGCGCAATGGATCGACAGCGTCGCGTTCTCCGGCCCCGGGAAGACGATCGGCCAATGCCCGGTGGCGAACCTCTGTAGCCAAAATCGCAAATGGCGGCTTGCGCCTCATCGCAGACGTCAGAACACCTGTCACCTGAACGCGATTCAAGAGTGCGGTCAGGGCAGCCGAATGCAGTTTCTCTGCGCCCTGGATCGCAAATGACTCAAACGGGATTGCATCCGGAATGCTCTTGTTGTACGAACGTTCAACAAGGCATTGACGAGCACCCGCCGTGGTACGGACCGAGTTTCCCTTTGCCGTCGAAACCGTCGATCCATATTGGATCGCGCTGGCTGACGGCACGCGAATCGCCGCCACCGTGTGGCGCCCACGCACCGACGCCAAGGTGCCCGTGGTGGTCGAAATGGTGCCTTACCGGCGCCGCGACGGCACCGTTGCCCGCGACATAGACATCCACCCCTGGCTTGCCGGCCACGGCATCGCCTGCGCCCGCATAGACATTCGTGGTTCCGGCGATTCCGATGGCGATCTGGCCGACGAATATCTGCCGCGCGAGCAGGAGGACGCCTGCGAGATCGTCGCGCATCTGGCGGCGCAATCCTGGTGCAACGGCAATGTCGGCATGACCGGCATTTCCTGGGGCGGCTTCAACGCGCTGCAGGTCGCGGCGCGCCGGCCGCCGGCGCTGAAGGCCATCATCGCCAACTGCGCCACCGACGACCGTTACGCCGACGACATCCACTATATGGGTGGCGCGCTGCTCACCGAGCAGGAGATGTGGTCGAACTTCATGCTGGTGAAGAAGGCGATGGCGCCCGACCCGCAGATCGTCGGCGGCGCCTGGCGCGCCATGTGGATGAGCCGGCTGGAAGCGACACGCTCGCTGTCGGAAATCTGGCTCGCGCACCAGCGTCGCGACGACTACTGGCGCCAAGGTTCCGTCTGCGAGGATCATGCCGCGATCGAATGCGCCGTCATGGCCGTCTGCGGTTGGGAGG
>NZ_RZTO01001229.1:0-1217 GCF_003997225.1 Mesorhizobium sp. M2C.T.Ca.TU.002.02.1.1 | reverse complement strand
CGTCAGCCGGTCACGCTCGCGCTCCGTCTTCGAGCGGCCGTAAAGGGCCCGGTTCTCGCTCGCCTGGCGTTCCTTGTCGGTGCGCGCTTTCTGCTTGCGGGCCTGGCGGAGATTGACGACCTCGCCCATGGCGCCGGGCTACTTCTTGCGGAAGGCGTCGAGCGAAACGACGTCGGCGCCCTTGCCGCCGGTCTCGGCGACCGCCGGCTTCTTTTCGGCCTCGGCGGCCTTCTTCTTCGTTTCCGGCTTCTTCTCGGGGACGACGGCGACCGGCTCGGGCGCCGGAGCGGCGGCCTCGTCTTCGGCGCTCTCCGTCTTGACGTCGAATTCGAGCTCGAAATTCACCGACGGATCGTAGAAGCCGCGCACGGCGGAGAAGGGGATCTCGAGCTTTTCCGGCACGTCGGAGAAGGAAAGCCCGACTTCGAAGCCGGCATCCGTCACCTTCAGGTCCCAATACTGGAACTGGATGACGATGGTCATCTGCTCCGGGTAGCGCTCGCGCAGCCTGGATGAGATGCGTACGCCCGGCGCGCCGGTCAGGAAGGTGATGAAGAAATGATGATTGCCCGGAAGGCCAGTGCGCGCGACCTCGGCCAAGACCTTGCGCATGACGCCGCGCAGAGCCTCCTGGGCCAGAATGTCGTAGCGGATATGGTCGTCGGCCATGTGATGGTCGGGTTCCGTTGAATCGTCCGCATAGCTGTAATCAAGCTTGAGCGCGGCGTAAACCGCATATAGGCGCAAAGGCGTGAGGCCAAGAGGGGGTGTCGGCGATTTGATCGCTCAGGCGTGAACCAGCGCCGCCTGTTTGCCGGCTGGCGACTTCTTCCTGGCGAAAGCGCTGAGAAAGGTTCGCACGCCGTTGCTGGCGGAGCGCAGGACCTCTTCCTCGGTCGGCACGCCGCCCAGCATGAAGGTGATCTGAAGTTCGGCGTTGACGAGGGCGAGAAACTGACGCGCCGCGACGTCAGGATCGCCGATCGCCAGGTGACCGGCAAAGGCAAGCCGGGCGAAACGCGCGGCAAGCGCCGACCATGTGCGGCCCGGGCCCTGCTCGCGCCATTCGGCAAACAGTTCCGGATAACGCTCGCCTTCGGCCTGGATCAGCTTGCGCAGGAAACGGCCGTCGCGGTTGCAGATGCAATTGCGGTTCATGCGCACCGCAAAAGCGATCAGATCGGCTTCCAGGTCCCCAGGTTGGTCGGGGAAGCTGG
>NZ_RZTO01001228.1:0-1217 GCF_003997225.1 Mesorhizobium sp. M2C.T.Ca.TU.002.02.1.1 | reverse complement strand
GACAAGACGGCGAGCGGCGATAAAGCGGCCGGCGCTCCGGACAATGCGAAAGGCGACAATGCGAAAGGCGGCGGTCCGCGTTCGGCCTCGATCGTCTCCGCCACCGCGACGACCGCCGATTTCCCGATCCGCCGCTATGCCATCGGCTTCGTCTCTTCCCCGGAGGTGGTGAACATCAATGCCCGTGTTTCCAGCCAGATCGTGTCGATCGCGGTCAAGGACGGGCAGATGGTCAAGGCCGGCGATCTGCTCATTTCGCTCGATGACCGCGCGCTGAAGGCGCAGCTCGCCAAGGACCAGGCGCAACTCGCCAAGGACCAGGCGATGCTGGTGAGCGCCCAGGCCGACCTGCAGCGCGCCAAGGACCTCGTCGCCAAGCAGGCCGGCACGCAGCAGACCTACGATCAGGCGCTGGCGGCGCAGAAGGCCGCGGCCGCCACCATCGACGCCGACAAGGCGACCATCGATGCCGACACCGTGCAGTTGAGCTACGCGACCATCTCGGCGCCGATCTCGGGCCGGCTTGGCGCCGTCAACGTCTCGGTCGGCGATCTGGTCACCACCAGCAACGGCAACTCAGGCAGCTCGACGCCGCTGGTCACCATCACGCAGATGGACCCGCTGCAGGTGAACTTCACGCTGCCCGAGAGCAATCTTGCTCTGCTGCACAAGGAACTGGCGAATCCGACGCAAGGCGACGTGACGCTGACCAAGGACGGCGATCCCACGGCGATCGGCAAGGGCACGCTCGATTTCGTCGATTCCAGCGTCGACACGGCCTCCGGCACCATCGCGACGCGGGCGAGCATACCGAATCCGGATCTTTCGCTGTGGCCCGGGCAATATGTGAACGTGGTGCTCGAGGCCGGCACGATGCCGCAGATGACCTCGGTTCCGACGGTCGCGGTGCAGCCCAGCCAGAAGGGACCGTTCGTTTATGTGGTCAAGCCGGACAACACCGTAGAGATGCGGCCGGTGCAGGTGGCGCTGACAGTGGGCCAGAACAGCGCCATCAGCGATGGTCTCAAGAGCGGCGAGAAGGTCGTCGTCGAAGGCCAGACACGGTTGAAGAACGGCGCGGCGGTGCATGAAGGCAAAGCCGCGGCCGGATCCGGCGATCAGGCATCGCCCAAGGTCGCGGAGGCCGACAAGGCCGGCGGGGCGAGCCAATGATCTCCGAATTCTGCATACGCAAGCCTGTCGCCACCCTTCTGATG
>NZ_RZTO01001227.1:0-1217 GCF_003997225.1 Mesorhizobium sp. M2C.T.Ca.TU.002.02.1.1 | reverse complement strand
GTCTTTGTCGACGCCCGCGATGGGCGCCTGACCGGTGACCGCATCCGTGCCGAAGTGCCGGAATGGCGCATGGCGAGCATCTGGTTCTGCGGTCCCGCTGGCTTCGGTGAAGCGCTGCGGAAGGATTTCGCGGCGCAAGGATTGCCCGTGGGTGAGCGGTTTCACCAGGAACTGTTCGCCATGAGATGAGGGCAGCCACGTGCGGCAACACCATCACGGACCCGTGCAATCGCTCCCGATAAGATTGGCGCGCCGGCCGGATTGCCTGACGCTGCTCGTCTCCCGGACCGCGAACCCGCAGGAATCTCCAGCCGCGTTCGAGCGTGCCTCATGCCGCCAGCACCGCCTGGTCCAACGCCCGTATGATCTTCGCCAGCTCCATGCATTCGTCCTGGCGCACCTTGTTGCGGCGCCAGGCCATGCAGATCATGCGTTGCGGCATCGGCTCCTGGAAAGGCACGATCCTCAGATCCGGCATGACGCCAGCGGCGTTTGCCGCCATTTCCGGCACCAGCGTGACGCCGAGCCCATGCGCCACCATCTGCAAGAGCGTCGTGAGACTCGTCGCGCCATAGCTTGCCATCGCCACCGGCCGCACATTGCCGCAGACGGCCAGGGCCTGCTCGCGCAGGCAGTGGCCTTCCTCCAGAAGCATCAGCCGCTCGAGCGCCGGGCTTTCCGGCGGCACGGGCGGCGAGGCGAAGGCCGGATCGCCGGCGGGAACGGCGAGGAAGAAGCGGTCGGCGAACAACTCCTCGGCGACGAGGCCGGGATGATCGAGCGGCAGGGCGGCGATGAAGGCGTCAAGCTTGCCCGAGGCCGCGTCCTCGACCAGCGATGCGGTCACTGCCTCCCGCAGTTCGAGCTGCAGCGCAGGGTAGCGCTTTCTCAGCTCCGGCAAGACGTGCGGCAAGAGATAGGGCGCGACCGTCGGGATGATCCCCAGCCGGAAACGGCCCTCCATGGTGGGGCGGCCGCGCCGCGCCGTCGTTTCGACGTCACGTATGTCGGCCAGGATGCGCTCGATGCGTGGCTGCAAGGCATGCGCTTCGTCGGTCATCCGCACCATCTTGCCGCCACGTTCGAACAGACGACAGTTCAGTCGTTCTTCCATCTCGGCGATCTGCGAAGACAGTGCCGGCTGACTGACACCGGCAAGCTTGGCGGCGCGACCGAAATGAAGCGTCTGCGCCAGCGCGTCGAAATAGAGCATTTGG
>NZ_RZTO01001226.1:0-1224 GCF_003997225.1 Mesorhizobium sp. M2C.T.Ca.TU.002.02.1.1 | reverse complement strand
AGAAGGAACCAGGCAAGGCCGATGCCGGCGCCGATCGTGAGCATGACCGCGAGGCGCGGGCTGCGCGCGACGCCCGCCGTAGCCCGGCCGGCGCGGTCGAGATGGCTGAAATCATGCTGCTCGCCGTTCATGCCAATCGAATGGGCTGAATCGCCGCGTTGATCAAGCCGGCCGATCTGACCTATATCCGGATAAAGGCCCGACGGGTCACCTCGCATCGTGGAAGCCTGGCGTGGAGCACAACGACAAAGCCCGCATCCTGGTTGCCGGCAGCGGTCCGGCCGGCCTGATCGCGGCGCTCGGCTTTGCCGGGGCCGGCTTCGACGTGACGCTGGTCGGCCCCGAAGCCAACACCGCCGACGGCCGCACCACGGCGCTCATGAATCCCGCCCTGAAGGTCCTTGAACGGCTGGGCGTCCTTGCCGAATTGAGGGCGCAGGCCGCGCCGCTCAAGGCGATGCGCATTGTCGACGCCACAAGGCGGCTGATCCGAAGCCCAACCGTGACCTTCCGCGCCAGCGAGATCGGCGAGGAACAGTTCGGCCTCAATTTGCCGAACAAGGCTCTCATCTCCATCCTCGCCAGGGCCGTTTCAGCTCATGACGGCATTCATTGGCTGAAATCCACCGTCGAGTCCTGGAGCCTTGACGCCGATCAGGCCCACGCAAGGCTGGCCGACGGCAGCGAGATCTCGGCGTCGCTGGCGGTCGCCGCCGATGGACGCCTGTCTCCGGCGCGGGAAGCCGCCGGCATTCGCGCCTTCGCGCGGCCCTATCCGCAGTCGGCGCTTGTCCTCAATTTCGGCCACCGCAGCGAGCACGGCTTCGTCTCGACCGAGTTCCACACCGAAACGGGGCCGTTCACGCAAGTGCCGTTGCCCGGCAGGCGCTCCAGCCTCGTCTGGGTGGTGAAGCCGCAAACCGCGCAGGAGCTTGCGGCGCTCGACGATGCAGCCCTGTCGGGGCGTGTCGAGGAACAGATGCAATCGGTGCTTGGCCGGGTCTCGGTCGAGCCGGGTCGCCAGATCTATCCGTTGTCGGCGGCCTCGCCCGGCCGCTTCGCGCAAAACCGCGTGGCGCTGGTCGGCGAAGCAGCGCATGTGTTCCCGCCGATCGGCGCCCAAGGCCTCAACCTAGGCATCAGGGATATCGAAGATCTGATTGGAATCGCGAGTGAAAACAGTAGCGATCCCGGATCGCGCCGGACCCTCGCCTCCTACGACAC
>NZ_RZTO01001225.1:0-1226 GCF_003997225.1 Mesorhizobium sp. M2C.T.Ca.TU.002.02.1.1 | reverse complement strand
GACCAGCACGCCGATATTGCCGCCCTTTTCCAGGATGGCGGCAAGTGCGAACGACGCTCCGGCGGCGGAGGGCAGCAGGGCGCCCATCGAGGAGCGGCGCGTCGAGTGTATGTAGTCGGCGAGGTAAGGATTGTTCGGCGGGCGGAACAGCGCCGTGATGTTCATGCCGAATGTGGCGGCCGCCACGGGCAGCAGCTCGAAATTGCCGAGATGGCCGGTGAACAGGATGTGCGGCTTCCGCTCGCCGGCGATCTCGACGAAATGCTCGATACCGCGAACCTCGACCCGCCCCGGCTTCGCAGCGTCCGGGTCGAAGTCGAACAGCGCGTCGAGGAAGATGTATTCGGCCGCGAGGCGGGCCATGTTGCCCCACATGTCGCGCGCGATGGCCTCGATCTCGGCGTCGCTCTTCTGCGGATAGGCAAGGCGCAGATTGTTGACCGCCACGCGGTGGCGCCCGACCAGCGGACCGACCCGGCGGGCGACGCGGTCGGCGAAGTTGAGCGCGCTGTCCGGCGGCAACAGGCGCAGCAACGAGAGCAACACGATGGCGAGCCTGGCGACCAGCCAATGCTCCAGCTGGCGCAGCCGCCGGCCGTAGCGGAACATGAAGTCCCGGCGGGCTTTCCTGAGCGCGTTGCCGACCATCCGCCTTTCCTGGAATTGCTTTAGGAAACGCGCAGGATGATCTTGCCGAAGACGTCGCGGCCTTCCATGCGCTTCAGCGCGGCATCGATGTCGTCGAAGCCCACCTCCGTATCGATGACGGGGGCGACGAGGCCGGCGGCCATCTTCTGCATGGCGTTGGCCATGTTCTCCATGCGGCAGCCGAAGGAGCCGAGCAGCTTCAGCTGCTGCTGGAAGAGCTGCATGAGGTTGACCTGCGTCGACACGCCGGAGGTCGAGCCGCAGGTGACGAGGCGCCCGCCACGCTTCAGGGACAACATCGAGCCGGCGAAGGTGTCGGCGCCGACATGTTCGAACACGACGTCGACGCCCTTCTTCTTCGTCAGCTTGCGCACGACGCCTTCGAAACGGTCCTCGCGGTAGTTGATGACGTGGTCGGCGCCAAGCGCCTTGGCCTTGTCGATCTTGTCGTTCGAGCCGACCGTGGTGATCACCGTGCAGCCCATCTTCTTGGCGAGTTGAATAGCGGCGGTGGCGAGGCCGGGACCGCCGGCATGGAAAAGGATGGGTTTGCCGGGGTCCAGCCCGGCACTGTCGAA
>NZ_RZTO01001224.1:0-1227 GCF_003997225.1 Mesorhizobium sp. M2C.T.Ca.TU.002.02.1.1 | reverse complement strand
GGCAGAACCCGGCCGGCTCGGAAATACCGCTGCGCGTCGTGCGCGACGGCCGCGAGACCTGGCTGCGCGTCAAATCCGCCGACCGCAATTCCTTTCTGAAGAAGCCGCAACTCCAATAGGTTCGGCGCCCTTATGCATCCCAGGCTGCTGAAAACCTTTCTGGCGGTCGCGCGCACCCGCAACGTCACGCGCGCGGCGCAACAGGTCAATCTCGCGCAGTCGAGCGTCAGCGACCAGATCCAGGCACTGGAAACCGAGCTAGGCGCCAGCCTCTTCACCCGCTCCCGGCAGGGGCTGGACCTGACGCCGGCGGGTGAGGCGCTGAAACCCTATGCCGAAGATCTGCTGGCGCTTGCCGGTGACGCGAGGGTCGCCGTCGATGCCACCAAAGCTGGGGCCGCCGGCAGCGTGTCGATCGGCGCGCTCGAGACGATCGCCTCGGCAAGGCTTGCCGGCTGGCTCGCCGGTTTCCGCGCCGCGCATGCCGGCATCGACATCAAGCTTAAGGTGGCCGGCAGCGGCGAGTTGCTGCGCCGGCTGGAGGACGGCGAGATCGACGTCGCTCTCTGCTTCGAGCGGTCCAATATCGGTGAGCCGGACCCGCGCTTTGCCAGGCGCGTCGTGGCGGCCGAGCCGCTTGCGCTGATCGTGCCGCCCGGGGACAACCGCGCGGATGTCGATCTGGCGGCGCTGGCCGAGAAGCATTTCGTCGCCACCGAGACCGGTTGCGTCTACCGGGCCATGGTCGACAAGGCGTTTGCCGAAGCGGGCCTGGGCAAACCTAGCCTCGCCGCCGAAGCAGGCAGCATCGATGCCATTGCCGGCCTGGTGGCGGCCGGTGCCGGCTTTGGCCTCGTGCCACGGCTCGCGGTCGCTGCCGCGATCGACCGCGGCGAGGTCGCCGAACTTGCCTGGCCCGGCCCGGTCCGCTCGGCCGACATCGTGATGATCTGGCGCCGCCGGCGCGTCCAGCCGCCGGCGCTGAAGGCACTGCTCACCGCTGTGGGGGAGGGCTTCGTCCCGGTCAAATCAGACGGTGCCCGCCCTCGACATGCAGCGTCTCTCCCGTCGTGAAGCCATTGCCGATCAGGAAGCGGATTGCGTCGGCGATGTCCTCGGGCCTTCCGACCCGCCCCGCAGGCAACCGCTCCGCCATGGCGGCCAGGGTCTCGGCCTTCCTGTCGCCCGCGACGAATTCCCAGATCGGCGTGTCGACCCAGCCCGGCG
>NZ_RZTO01001223.1:0-1228 GCF_003997225.1 Mesorhizobium sp. M2C.T.Ca.TU.002.02.1.1 | reverse complement strand
GTGTCGCGCTGCTGGTGGTGCTGCTGGTGGCGTCCGGGCAGTTTGCCGGCTTCACGTATGTGCGGCCGTTCCTGGAGACGGTGCCGGTCATGCCGATCGCGACCATATCGCTGGTGCTGCTCGCCTATGGCATTGGCGGTTTCTTCGGCAACTTCGCCGGCGCGTTCCTGGCCGAGCGCAATCTGAAGATGGCCGTCGGTCTGGCGCCGCTGCTGATCGCCTTGTCGGCGGCTGCACTGCTCGTGTTCGGGGCCTCGCCCATCACGGCGGCGGTCGCCGTCACCGCCTGGGGCTTTGGTTTCGGCGCGGTGCCGGTCGGCCTGCAGACCTGGCTGGTGCGCGCAGCGCCCGATCAGGCCGAGAGCGCCGGCGGCCTGATGGTCGCCACTTTTCAGGTGGCGATCGCGCTCGGCGCCATTGTCGGCGGCTTGCTTGTCGACCATGCCGGTGTCGCGAGCGCCTTCGCTTATGGCGGCGTTGCGACCTTGCTCGCGGCGCTGGTGGCCTTCCTGATGGGGCCGAAGCGGGCGGAGTAGTCCGGTCGGGACCATTTCTGTCGCATCGGCCGGGCCTTCAGGCTCCGGCCGATGCGCCTTTCTTGCCTGGTATCAGGCGCCGGTAGCCTGGCTGACGAATCAACCACCGCTGACCATGTCAGCCATGCTCACCGTCATGCGATAACCGAAGCCACCGGCCTCCTTGGCGAAAACGGCAAGGCTGGCCCATATCCGAAGCGCATGACAATATCCGGCCTGCGGGTCTCGCCGACAATCGCCGCCAGGTCGGCGCGCAGGCGGGCGACCTCGACAGGCTGATTGATGAAGGCGGTTTTGAGTCCCAGGCTCGTCGCGGCCAAAGCGAGGCGCTGGCACGCCTGGCCGACCCTGATCCAGTGGTCGTGGTCCGGCCGCTCGCCAAAGAAGATCGCAACCCCTGCGGATGAGTCGATCTGACGAGCGTATTTCTGATTCTCCTGGGCAACGCTGAACAGCCTGTCCAGCGCGATCCGGCCGAGGCTGGTCGGCAGCACCGGGCTGCCGCTCGCGGCTGAGAAGAGCCCGTCGCCGCTTGCCGCCGCGCTGCGCGGATTGAAGCGTATCCACTGCTTCAGCTCATGCATGAATGCGGGGTCGTTCATCTGGTCTTCATTGCCGGCAAGGACAAGATCCCGCACCTGCTTCATCCGCGCCCGATCCGTGACAAGCGCCAGGCTCACGCCCGGTATCGC
>NZ_RZTO01001222.1:0-1244 GCF_003997225.1 Mesorhizobium sp. M2C.T.Ca.TU.002.02.1.1 | reverse complement strand
AGGCAAGGTCGTGCTGATGCCAGGTTGAAGCCGTCAACACCGGCTTCCCAACTCGTTTGTCGCGCATCGCTCACGGTTTTGTGTCGGCCGGATCCCAAATCGTGCCGCTTGGTAACTTGCATTATGCAATTGACCTAGTTATTTGTGACTTGCATATTGAAAGTGAGTCACGAAGATGGTTGCCAGGACGAGCTTCGAAACGCGCCCATGCCCTATCGCGCGCAGCCTCGATGAGGTCGGCGAATGGTGGAGCATCCTTTTGTTGCGCGATGCCTTCCAGGGCCTCACGCGCTTCGACCAGTTCCAGAAGAGCCTGGATATCGCGCCGAACATCCTGACGCGGCGGCTGAACAGCCTGGTCGAGCGCGGGCTGTTCGAGAAGCGCGCCTACTGCGAACGGCCGCTTCGCCATGAATATGTGCTGACCGCCAAGGCCCGCGATTTCCGGCCGGTGCTGCTTACCCTGCTTGCCTGGGGCAACCGGCATCTGGCGCCTGAAGGCCCGAGCCTTGTCGTGGTGGACACGGCGGACGGGCGCTGGGCCGATCCGGTTCTGGTCGACCGCGAGACCGGCAGGGAACTCGACAGCGGTGGCTTCACCCTGGCCACTGGACCGAAAGCCAGCGACCGCATGCGGCAACGCTACCGCTTCAGCAGCGGGGGCTCGGGCCTGCCGCTCGTCGGGAATAGCGGCCAGGAAGAGGCGAAAAACAGATGAACAAGGCTCTTTCCCCGGCCGAATTGCAGGCCTCGGTCGTCGATGTCTCGAAGCCGGCCAGGAAGCGGCGCAAGCCATTGCTGCTCGGCGCCGCGCTGGTCGCGATCGCTGCCGCAGGATGGTATGGCTTCGAGTGGTGGCAGGCCAACCGCTTCCTGGTGACGACCGACGATGCCTATGTCGGCGGCAATGTCACGCCGCTCGCACCGCGCGTCGCCGGGCATATCGACCAGGTGCTCGTCGAGGACAACCAGCATGTCACCGCGGGCCAACCGGTCATCCGCATCGACGACAGACCGTTCAAGGCGGCGCTGGAACGTGCGCAGGCATCAGTGCAGCAGAAGCAGTCGGCGCTCGACAATCTGCGCGCGCAGATATCGCTGCAGAATTCGCTGATCGCACAGGCCGAGGCCGACCTTACGGCGAAGACAGCTGCCGCCGTTTTCACCGCGCAGGATGCGAAACGCTACGAGGTGCTTGCCAGCGCCAGGACCGGCTCGCAACAGGATGCGCAAAAGAGCGCCGC
>NZ_RZTO01001221.1:0-1245 GCF_003997225.1 Mesorhizobium sp. M2C.T.Ca.TU.002.02.1.1 | reverse complement strand
GCTCAAGCGGTCAGCGGAATCCTGATCTCCACCTTCAGTCCATCGTCACGATAGTCACGCGCGATCGTGCCGTGCAATTCGCGCGTGACATTGACGTCTATCAGCTTGGTGCCGAAGCCGGTCTTCGCCGGCGCTTCCAGGTTCTTCTGGCCCGTTTCGCGCCAGTTCAGGAGCAGCGTCCGCTCGCGACCGCGCCACTCAATGCTCCAGTCGACCTTAAGGGCGCCCACCGAATTGCCGGCTTCGCCATATTTCAGCGCGTTGGTGGCGAGTTCATGGAAGGTCAGCCCGAGCGCTTGCGTCGTCGTCTCGTCGAGCAGCACCTCCGGCCCCGACAAGACCCCTTCGGGAAGATCCTTGCCGAACACCTGCCCGAGTTCGATGCGCAGCAGGTCGCCAAGATCGGCTTTCTGCCAGCGCGAGCGCGTCAGCATGTCCTGCGAGGCGGCCATGGCCTGCAGGCGCGCCGAGAACGAAGCCGAAAACTCCTTGACGTCGGTGGCTTGCGAGGCCGTCTGCCGCGCGATCGCCAGCACGCGGGTGATCGAATTCTTGATGCGGTGCTTCATCTCCTGCAGGATCAGGTCCTTTTCCAGCAGGCTCTTTTCGGTCGCCTCGTGCAGCGCCGATTTCGCCTCATAGGTGCGCTCCTGGTAGCGCGCCACCAGCGCGATGGCGCCGGCAAGCAAAAGGCCGAACAGGCCGAGCATCACCGGAATGGCGCGCGAGGACGGCGGTTCGAAGGCGCTTGTCGGCCTGAACAGCACGGTCCAGGGCCGGCCCGCGACGACGATATCGCGACGCGCCAGAAGCTTGGCCCCGATGCGTTCCGCCGGCGGCGCTTCCGAACGGAACAAGAGATTGCCGGCTTCGGGCTTGCCGTCATAGACCTCGACGTTGACCGGCAGCAGCGGTGAATGGCTGAGCGCGACCTGGAACAGGTCCTGCGCGCGGAAGGCCGCGTAGAGAAAACCGGCGGTGGAGGAACGACTTGCATTGATCACTTCGGGCGCGGTTTCGACGTTCAGCCGCACAAAAACCAGGAACCCGGTGAAGGTCTGCGCCACGCCGGCGCCCTCGCCGAGCTGGACGACGCCGCTCGCATGCTGCTGGTCGTCGGCCATCGCCTTTTCGATCGCCGCGCGCCGTACCGGCTCGGTGAACATGTCGAAGCCGATGATCGATTGGTTGGACGTGTCAAGCGGCTCGAACAGCACGACCGGCGTGCGCCATTGGCCGGTCGTT
>NZ_RZTO01001220.1:0-1245 GCF_003997225.1 Mesorhizobium sp. M2C.T.Ca.TU.002.02.1.1 | reverse complement strand
GCGCCGCACCGTCGCGAAATATCGCGAAGGCATGAACATTCCATCGTCGGTGCAGCGGCGGCGGGAGAAGCGGGCGCTGGCCAATGTCGGCCGCTAGGCTCGATCCGAATCTCGACAAGCCGTCGCCGGTGCGAGACAGGCGGATTTTCCACAAATCCCAAGCTTGATTGACAAGCCGCAATGAAGTGTCTAGAAGCCCGCCCGCATGGAGCGGGGCGGTAATGCCCGCTCGCGAATGGGTCCGTCAGACACGGCCACGGACGGCCAAGAAGGCGACTTGTGATCAACCGGAAAGTTCGGGTCTAAAATCGGCGCGCATGCCGCTGCGAAGCTTGTGCGCGCGCGCCACGGGTATAAACTCGGGAACAGTTTGAAGCCTGAGCAAGGAAGGTCAGTTTTCAGATGAATCTACGCATTTCGGGAAAACACATGGACATCGGCGATGCGTTCCGCACGCGCATCAGCGACCGGGTCGGCGAGGCGATCGAGAAATATTTCGATCGGGGTTTTTCAGGACATGTCACGGTCATCAAATCGGGGTCGCGTTTCTCCGCCGACTGCATGGTCCGGCTCGATTCCGGCGCTTCGCTGCAGGCGACCGGGGACGCCCAGGACCCGACGCTCGCCTTCGAGGCGGCCGCCGACCGTCTGGAAACGCGGCTGCGCCGCTACAAGCGCCGGCTGAAGTCACGCAACACCGGCAACGGCAATGGCGAAGAGCCGACCGACATCGCCTATACGGTGATGGCCCCCCTTGCCGACGACGAGGAAGACATTCCGGAGGACTTCGCTCCGGCCATCGTCGCCGAATCAAGCATGACGCTGCGGACCATGTCGGTGGCGTCGGCTGTCATCGAGCTCGACAACAGCGACAGCCCGGTCTTCCTGTTCCGCAACGCCGGAACCGACCATCTCAACATCGTCTACCGCCGGCCGGACGGCAATATCGGCTGGATCGATCCGTCGACGACTAAAGTCGCTCAGGGATAAAAAACCAGCCGCGCGAGGGGGACGGCGACTGGCGCGGCAGGCGAGCAAGGGATTTTTCAAGCATGGATCTCAGTGATCTCATCAGCGTCTCGGCGATCATGCCGGCGTTGAAGGCGAATTCCAAAAAGCAGCTTCTGCAATTGCTGTCGGAGAGGGCCGCGGCGATTTCGGGGATTCCGGAACGGGAGGTGTTCGACACCGTCCTGCAGCGCGAACGGCTGGGCTCGACCGGCGTCGGCAACGGCATCGCCATTC
>NZ_RZTO01000121.1:0-10748 GCF_003997225.1 Mesorhizobium sp. M2C.T.Ca.TU.002.02.1.1 | reverse complement strand
AATGGCAACGGCCAGGCAGCCGCGGGCAATCCGGGCCTGTGCCGGTTTTTGAAGGAGCTGAACGGCCGGTTGGGACTGCCGCCCGGCACGATTCCGGATTTCGACTAGAGCAGGATAACGTTTCGTTGAATCGTCATCCTGCCCTAACTCTTTGTTGGAGCATGATCTTTTCCGAAAACCGGTTTCCACTTTTCGGGATCATGCTCTAGGTGGTCGACGCAACAGGCCTGTCGATGGGCCAGATATCACCGCTCGTTCGATGAAATCAGCGCAAACGCTGGGGATTAGCTGAATCCACAGCGTCGTCATTCCAGGGCGGAGCAGCCGCGAAGCGGCGTCGCGAAGACCCTGGAATCCATTCCGTGACCCGGGTCGTGGAATGCTGCGGTGCAGAAGTTTGCACCGTGGCAACGCTCGTAAGTCACGGAATGGATCCTCGGGTCTACGCGCGTCGCTTCGCTCCTTGCTCCGCCCGTGGATGACGATCGCGATAGGCGTTTCGGCCCATCGCCAAGGCGCGCCTATGCAAACCTTGTTCAGGCCACCACGTCGACGATCGCGGTCAGGAAGGCGGCGAGGTCGTCGGTGACGAAATCGACGTCGTCCTCGTTTGCCGGGTCGCGTTCCCAGATCTCCGAGAAGGTCGGCTCGAAATTGCGCGGCACCACCAGCACGGTCGTCATGCCAAGCGTTTTCGGCACGGCCAGATTGCGCGCCAGATCCTCGAACATCACCGCATTGTGTCCGGTCACCGAGTGCAATTCGGCAAAACGCTCATAGGTCTGGCGCTCCGGCTTGGGGTTCAGCCCGGCCGCGACGATGTCGAAGATGTCGTCGAAATGTTCCAGTATGCCGAGTTGGCGCGCTGTGCGCTCGGCATGCCTGCGGTCGCCGTTGGTGAAGATGAATTTGCGCCCGGGAAGCTGGCGGATCGCCGCGCCCAGCACCGGATCCGGCACCAGCCGCGAATAGTCGATGTCGTGAACCCTCTCGAGGAAATCGTCGGGGTCGATGCCGTGCCGCTTCATCAGTCCGTTCAGCGTCGTGCCGTATTCCAGGTAGAGCTCCTTCTGCAGCTTGCGCGCCTCGTCGCGCGAAAGCGTCAGCAGCTCGCCGACATAGGCGGTCATCTTCACGTCGATCTGCGCGAACAGGTTCGAGTGATGCGGATAGAGCGTGTTGTCGAGGTCGAACACCCAGTCCGTGACATGGGCGAAGCGGGCGGGATCGGGTGTCGTTGTCATGGGTTTCTTATGGCACGCCGGCGCTGATTTTATCCACAACTTATGCGCGTCACGAAGTGTGAAAATGGCGTCTCATTTCAAATTTTAAAAGTCTCGGAAAGGTCGCCTTTAACGCTTGCTGGCACAGAAGCTCTCCGTTGGGAGCAAATGATGAGTCGCATATTTCTGAAGGCCGCTGCCGTGGCGTTCGCCTCGGTCGCTGTCTCGCTGTTGTTGACGATGATTGTGGTTCCGGCAATGGGCTTTCCGATGAGCCGCACCGTCTGGCTGGCGTCGACGGTCTGCCCGCTCGTGCTCGCCTGGGCCGCCAGCGCCGGCAGCTTCTGGCACAGCGACCGGTTGCAGAACGCCCATCGCGAGCTTGCCCGGGCCCATGCGCAGCTCGCGGCGGCGCACCGGCGCCTGTCGGAAAAGGCAAGCCGCGACGACATGACCGGCATGCTCAACCGCGAAACCTTCTTTGCCGCGCTCGACGGGTCGCGGCGCAAGAGCGATCGCGGCGCGCTGCTGATCATCGACGCCGATCACTTCAAGAGGATCAATGACAACTACGGTCATCTGACGGGGGACGAAGCGCTGCTTCTGATCGCCGGCGCCATCGAGCGCGGCATCCGCAGCGGCGACGTGCTCGGCCGCATCGGCGGCGAGGAGTTCGCGGCTTTCCTGGTCGGCGCCAGCGAAGCGGAAGCCAAGCATGTCGCCGAGCGCATCCGCCGCGAGGTCGAGCTGATCCGTTTCCGCCCCGTCGACGAACGTACCGTGCCGCTCACCGTCTCGATCGGCGGCATAAGCTGCGGCGAGAGCGCGACCGTTTCCGATCTGATGCGCGCCGCCGATCGCAGGCTTTACGAGGCCAAGAACCGCGGCCGCAATCTTTCGATCCTCGACCGCGAGCTTCCGGAAGCGGCTTGAAGCTTCGCCGCGGGCGTCATGCATGTCGCCCAAAAGTGCGCAGCGGTTTTGGGACAATGACATGCGTCAGAACAAGGACTCAAAAGCGCGGCGCCCGAGTCGGGTCCAGCGCGACGCGCTTTAGGAAAGCCCTAACCATGTCCAGATTCAACCGCGCTAAACTTCCTCGTGTAACGCGGTTTTCACCTGGCTTTGGCACGAAACTGGCCTCCTCGGCGGCATGTGTGCCGTTCAGGAACGGCATGCGTGGATCGAGGCCCTATCGAGAGGCGTGTCATGAGCAGGTTCATAAGCAGAATGTCGCGCCGCGCGATCGTTCAAGCGCTGATCGCGTTGCCCGCGCTGTCGCTGTTCCGCAGTCACGCGGCCCCTGCCAACCCTGACGAGATCGACCCCGACGAAATCGTCGAGATCAATGGCTGGATCCTGCGGCGGAGCGACCTCGCATGATCTTCGACAGCTACGAAGCCTATAAGCAGGCCGGCTTCAAACCCAAGGCCTGCATCCTCGGTTCCGGCCCGGCCGGCACGACGATCGCTAGGAAACTCGGCGCCGCCGGCATTCCGGTCGTCGTCCTTGAGGCGGGCTCGCGCGAATTCAGCGACGAGTCGCAGGATTTCTACCGCGGCAAGACGGTCGGCGATTTCTACTTCGACCTCGACATCACCAGGCTGCGCTTCATGGGCGGCTCGTCCAACCACTGGGCCGGCTGGTGCCGCGTGCTCGACAGCCAAGATTTCGAGCCCAAGGCCTGGGCGCCGGACACTGGCTGGCCGATCAGCCGCGCCGACATCGAGCCCTATCTTGGCGAAGTCCATGACATCCTCGAGCTTCCCGATTTCCGCCCCGATGTGCCGGTTTCGGACGACATACGCTGGGTGCAGTTGATCAAGAGCCCCGCGGTTCGTTTCGGCGAGAAATTCGCCGACGAGCTCGACAAGAACAAAAACATTGCCGTCGTGCTCAACACTTATGCGACCGAGCTTGTCGGCGACGGCAGGCGCGTCACCGGCGCAAAGCTGTGGTCGAACGGACAGGATGCCGGCACCTTTACGGCGGACTATTTCGTCACCTGCACCGGCGGGTTGGAGAACTCGCGGCTGCTGTTGTGGTCCAACGAGCGCTCGAATGGCGGCGTGGTTCCGAATGCGGCAGCGCTCGGCCGCTACTGGATGGAGCATCCGACCTTCGAGGGCGGCAACGCCATTCTTGCCAACTATTCGGAGTTCGAGGTCGACGCCTCGAACGAAGCCTTCTTTTCGCCGACGCTTGCCGCGATGGAGCGGCTGCAGATCATGAATTTCGGCATCCGCCTGATCGAGAGCCCCTATCCCAATGTCAAGAAGCTGATCGCCGACCTTGCCTGCACCGCGCCGAACATGGCGGAGTGGATGTCGTCCCAGCTGGACCAGAGGCTGCGCTGCGCCGCCCAGCTCTATGTCGCCTGGGAACAGGCGCCGCTCGCCTCGAACCAGATCGAGTTGTCGAAGACCGATGTCGATCACGCCGGCGTGCCGCGCATCGAACTGCATTGGAAGAAGTCGCCGCTCGAGCGCCGCACTCTGCTCGAGGGCCTCAGGCTGTTCGGCACCACCTTGGCGCAGAAGAATCTCGGCCGTGTCCGCATCGACGAGTGGATCAGCAATGGCGGCGATTATCCGACCAACGAGGAGACGGCGGGCCACCATCATATGGGCGGCACCCGTATGGGCACCGATGTCTTGAAGAGCGTCGTCGACGCCAATTGCAAGGTGCATGGCATGGACAATCTCTATGTCGGCGGCTCCTCGGTGTTCTGTACGTCGGGTCAGTGCAACCCGACCACCACCATCACCGCGCTCGCCTGCCGCCTGGGCGAGCATCTGAGCAAGGTGATCGCCGTCTGATCTCAAAGAATGCCGGCGGCGCCGGCGCCTGGAGCGGCAACCGGCGCCGCCCTGGCGCGCCTTTGGGGGAAATTGCGAGCTCGCTTACAGTCCGTAGACGGCGATGCGCACCAGCACGGCCGCGGCGGCAAGCGCCACCAGCAGGATGCCGAGGCCGATGGGCGAGCCCCAGCCATACCATTCCATCGCCAGCTTGGCGTATTTGTATTCCTCCTCGTTCGAGAGAGGGGTGCGCTGTTGAATCAGGCTCATTGTTCACTCCTTGTCGGCGACTTCGCCCTTGCCTTGCAAAAGGCATCGTCGCATATTGATACGATAATTTGAATGTTCGACAGATTGATAATTAGATGATCGAAACAAATTCGTCAAGCGCGAAACGAGATGAAATGATCCGGGCCGTCGGGCTCGCTGTCATGCGCTGGCAGGACGCCACCCAGGCCTATGACGAGGCGGTGGGCGCGCGGCTCGGGCTGATCGCGGCCGAGCGGCATTGCCTCAGCCTGCTTTATGCCGGACCGCAATCGGCGGGCGCCGTGGCGGCCGCGACCGGACTGACGCCGGCGGCGGTGACGGCCCTGATCGACCGGCTGGAGGCGCGCGGCTATGTCACCCGCACCCGCAGCCTTGAGGACAGGCGCAAGGTGGTGATCGAGGCGACCGACCAGACCAGGGAATTGTCGGAGCGCTACTACGGCGCGATCGCGCGCGAGGGCGAGAAGGTGGTGGCGAGCTTCAGCGATGCGGAGCTCGCGACCGTGCTGCGCTTCATCAATGCAGCGCTGGACCTGCAGAGCGAGCAGCTGGCCAGGATCAAGGCCGAGCCCGATAAGATGGATTGATCCGCGAAAAGGTCAAAGCGGCCCAGCGGCCTGCCGGCAGCTGAACCGCCCTGATTGTCGGTTGGGCGAAAACCGACTTCACACCGTTGCCGGGTCGAGCGCTGGCTGGCCCTTGAACCGCGCCACGATGCCGGCGAGATCGCCCTTGGCGAAGGCGTCGCGCAGCGCATCGAAGGACGGCAGCACGAAATAGGCGCGCTGGAACTTGTCGATCTCATAGCCGGTGCGCATCACCGTCTCGAGCTTGAACGGCACATGGTGGGCGTCCTTGCTCTCGACCGCGAATTGCAGCTCGGTGAAGGACGACATCAGGCCGGCGCCGAAGGCCTTCACGGGTTGGCCGGATTCCTGGATGAGACCGTATTCGGCGCTGTACCAGTAAAGCCGGGTGATCATCTCGTCGCCGCCGAGCGCGATCATGTCCTCGGCCTTCTCGCCATACATCTGCATGAAATCGGCGAACACCGGCTGGGTCAGGATCGGCACATGGCCGAAGAAATCGTGGAACATGTCCGGCTCGACGATGTAGTCGAGCTCTTTTTTCGTCCGCAGCCAGTTGGTGACCGGAAAGCGCCGGTTGGCGAGATGGTCGAAGAACGGGCCGGCTGGGATCAGGCCCGGCACCGCGACGATCTCCCATCCGGTCAGCCTGGCGAGTTTCTCGCTGACCTCGTCGAAATCGGGAATCCGGTCG
Source organism: Mesorhizobium sp. M2C.T.Ca.TU.002.02.1.1 (assembly GCF_003997225.1). Taxonomy (NCBI): domain Bacteria; kingdom Pseudomonadati; phylum Pseudomonadota; class Alphaproteobacteria; order Hyphomicrobiales; family Phyllobacteriaceae; genus Mesorhizobium; species Mesorhizobium sp. M2C.T.Ca.TU.002.02.1.1. The sequence goes on along the minus strand of NZ_RZTO01000121.1, from coordinate 5,173 downwards.
AGCAGGCCGAGCGCGGCGACGCCATCCAGATAGGAATGGTGCGCGAGCTTCTTGGTCAGTTTCGTCTGGCGGTCGCACAGCGTGCGCCACACCGCCTGTTCCTCGGCCGAATAATCGTAGCCTTGCGCCACGGTGAAGTCGCTGCGGCACACCGAATAGTCGCCGCGAAGGCCCTGCGCCGCGCATTCGGCGGCGTAGTCGGCAACGCTGATCGTCATCATATCCTCCTCAAGATCATGATCCGCGGATTGTGGAAGTGAGTGTAGGAGCGATCGCTGAGGCAAATCAGCCTGGTTTGTAGCTCGCCTGCTGATTTTGAGGTAAAATCACTCAGATCCATGCGAGACCGAGAAAATATGCCTCAGTTCGACGATTTCGAGATCAAGATGCTCGACATCCTGCAGCGCGACGGGCGCAAGCCCGTCTCGGAGCTGGCGCAGGAGATCGGCCTGTCGACCACGCCTTGCGCGCGCCGCTTCGAGGCCTTGCAGGAAACCGGCATCATCAAGGGCTTTGCCGCCGTGCTCAGCCGCCGCGCCGTGGGCCTCACCGTCGAAGTGTTCATCCAGGTGCGGCTCGTCAGCCACAGCGACGGCTCGCCCGAAAGTTTTATAGCCGCCGTGCAGCGCATGGACGAGGTCTCGTCCTGCTGGACGATGACCGGCGACCACGATTTCCTGCTGCATGTCATGGTGCCGTCGGTCGACGACCTCAACGCCTTCGTCATGCACCGGCTGATGCGGCTGCCCGGCGTGCGCGACGTTCACACGCAACTCGTGCTGCAGAACATCAAGGGCCCCGGCCATGTGCCGCTGAGCCATCTGCGGCGCTAATGTAATTCCAGGAAAAGTGTGACGCGGTTTTCCGTCCGGAATTGCTTCGAGACGAAACTTCTCCCGAAAAGCTGCGTGGAAACTGCTGAACCGCGCCAAGGCGGCTTCGTCATCGGCAATTAGCACAAGCGGACCAACATGGAGGTCCGCCTTGAACATCGTGCTGATCAATCCGCCGCATACCGCCATCGGCAGCCGTGTGCCCGACGATCATTTGCCGCCGCTTGGGCTGCTGGCGATCGGCGGTCCGCTGATCGATTCCGGCCATCGGGTGCGCCTCGTCGATGCCGAGTTCGGGCCGATGCCGCTTGGCGCGCTGGTCGATGAGGCCCTGAGCGGTGATCCGGACTTCATCCTGATCGGCCATTCCGGGTCGACCTCGGCGCATCCGACGTCCCTGCGGATCGCCGAAATGATCAAGGTCCGCGCGCCGGGAGTCATCGTCATCTATGGCGGCGTCTTCCCGACCTATCATTGGCGCGACATCCTGGCGGCGACCGACGTCTTCGATTTCATCGTGCGCGGCGAGGGCGAGGCGACCGCGACGGCGCTGGTCGAGGCGATCGAGATGCGCCAGCCGGTGGCAAGCGTCGCCGGCATCGCCTATCGCGACGACCTTGGCCGTCCGGTCGCGACGCAGCCGGCCATGACGCTCGCCGATCTCGACGCCTGGCGCGTCGGCTGGGAGCTGATCGATCATCGCCGCTACTCCTATTGGGGCGGCAAGCGGGCGGTGGTCATGCAGTTCTCGCGCGGCTGCCCGCATCTGTGCAACTATTGCGGCCAGCGCGGCTTCTGGACCCGCTGGCGCCATCGCGACCCGGTCAGCTTCGCCAAGGAGATCGCCTGGCTGCATCGCGAGCACGGCGTCGAACTGATCAACCTCGCGGACGAGAACCCGACCTCCTCGAAGAAGGCCTGGCGCGCCTTTCTCGACGCCATGATCGCCGAGAACGTGCCGGTTCTGATCGTCGGCTCGACCCGCGCCGACGACATCGTTCGCGACGCCGACATCCTGCATCTCTACCGCAAGGCCGGCGTTATCCGCTGGCTGCTCGGCATGGAGAACACCGACGAGGAGACGCTGTCGCTGATCCGCAAGGGCGGCAGCACGAAGTCGGACCGCGAAGCGATCCGGCTGCTCAGGCGGCACGGCATCCTGTCGATGGCGACCTGGGTGGCCGGCTTCGAGGACGAGACCCTGCGCGATCTCTGGCGCGGCTTCCGCCAGCTCATCGCCTATGACCCCGACCAGATCCAGGCGCTCTATGTCACGCCGCATCGCTGGACGCCGTTCTTCCGTATCGCCGCCGACCGCAAGGTGATCCAGAAGGACGTGCGCCTCTGGGACTACAAGCACCAGGTTCTGCACATGACCCGGCCGAAGCCGTGGGTGCTGTTCTTCGCCGTCAAGCTGATCGAGGTCGCGGTGCAGTCGCGGCCGAAGGCGCTGGCGCGCATCCTGTTCCACCCTGATCCGGAGCAGCGCCATTCGATGCGCTGGTACACGAAGATGGGCCGCCGCGTCTGGTTCCGCGAAGTCTGGGGTTTTCTCGCCCGCGACCGGCGCGTCACGGATGGCCCGACGCTCGCCGAGTTCTGGGGCGCGCCGCAGGACGCCGAGGAGGAATCGATGACAGTCCGGCGCCCGGCGCGAAAGCCGGCTGTGATCGTTGAAGATCAGAGAAGATTAGCCGGCTGAATATGGCAGGTCGCCGAAACGGTGAACTTGCCCTTAAGGAACGATCAGCGTGCCGGCGCCGTGCTCGGTGAAGAGCTCGAGCAGCACCGAATGCGGCGTCTTGCCGTTGAGGATGACGACGCCTTCCACGCCGCGCTCGATCGCCTCGATGCAGGTTTCGACCTTCGGGATCATGCCGCCCGACACCGTGCCGTCCTTGATCAGGGCCTTGGCCTCGGCGACCGTCAGCTCGTCGATCAGCTTCTTGTTCTTGTCGAGCACGCCCGGCACGTCGGTGAGGAAGAGGAGGCGCGAGGCGCGGCACGCGCCCGCAATGGCACCGGCGAAAGTGTCGGCGTTGATGTTGTAGGTATGGCCGTCGCGGCCGGGCGCGACCGGCGCCAGCACCGGGATCATTTCCGAGCGCGCGAGCAGATCGAGCAGCGTGCGGTCGACCTCGACCGGCTCGCCGACGAAGCCCAGATCCAGGACCCGCTCGATGTTGGAGTCCGGGTCGATCATAGTCTTGCGCGCTTTTTCGGCGAACACCATGTTGCCGTCCTTGCCGCAGAGCCCGATCGCCCACTCGCCCTCGGCGTTGATCAGCGCCACGATCTCCTTGTTGATCGAGCCGGCCAGCACCATCTCGACGATCTCGACCGTCTTCTGGTCGGTGACGCGCAAGCCGCCCTCGAACTTGGATTCGATCCCCATCTTGGTGAGCATCGCGCCGATCTGCGGCCCGCCGCCATGCACGACGATCGGGTTGACCCCGGACTGTTTCAGAAGCGCGATGTCGCGGGCGAAAGCCTTGCCGAGCTCGGTGTCGCCCATGGCATGGCCGCCATATTTCACCACCACCGTCTTGTTCTCGTAGCGCTGCATGTAAGGCAGCGCTCTGGAAAGCAGCGCGGCCTGCATTTCGGCGGTGGCGGCGATATCCGTCATCGATTTGATCCCGACTTGGCGTGAATGGCGGCGTCTTAGCGGGAATTGCCGCAGGCCGCAAACGGCTTTGCGGTCACAATGGCGAAATCGAGCGCGCTAAGCCGGCACCTTGAGCGGCGCGCGCCGCTTCAGCCATCCCGAAAGCTTCTCCATCTGCGCGGCGAAGGACAAAAGCGTCTCCTCGTCGCCGGGCCGGCCGGCCGCCTGGATGCCGAGCGGCAGGCCGGCTTCGGTGACATGCACCGGCAGCGCGATCGATGGCTGGCCGCTGACATTCTGGATCGCCGGCCAATGGGTGAACCACAAGCTCTTGTCCATCAACTGGCCGAAGAACGACTTGACCTTGAGCAGGCTTGTCAGATGCAATTTGTCGAGCAGGTTCTCGAGGAACTCGTCGGCGCCCTTGGGATCCATCGAGCCGCAGGCCAGAGGCGGATGCGCGATGATCGGCATCAGCACGGCGTCGAAGCGCGCCGTCTCCTCGATCAGCCGCCGCGCCGTGGCGTTGAGCCGCTGCACGCTCTCATAGACTTCACCGGCGGACAGCATTTCACCCAGACGGGCGAGCACGCGCGTCGCGCGCTCGACCTCGCCGGTCACCGGGCGGCCGACGCGCTGCGCCTCGCCCCGCATCGTCCCGGCAACGGCCGAGGCGACACTCCGGCAGAAATCGGCGATGAAGTCGCGGCCGATGAAAGGCAGGTCGATCTCCTCCACCGTGTGCCCGCCTTCGCGCCCCAGCGCCACCGCGGTGTCGAGCGCCGCAAGCGTCTCGGGCGAGATCGGCAGGCCGAGCGGCGACTTGCGGTAGACGGCGAGACTGAGCTTGCCTGGGTCGCGCGCCGCGGCGACCGCGAAGAAACCTTGCGGCGCGCGCGCCGCGTAGGGCGAGAGCGGATCGGCGCCATGGGTGAGATCGAGCAGCAGCGCGGTATCGCGCACCGAGCGGCTGACGGCATGGTCGACGACCATGCCGTACCAGCTTTCGCTGACCAGCGGCGTCAGCGGCACGCGGCCGCGCGAGGTCTTCAGGCCCACCAGCCCGCTGCAGGCCGAAGGCACGCGGATCGAGCCGCCGCCGTCGGAAGCATGCGCAGCCGGCACCACGCCCGCCGCCACCAGCGCGGCGGCGCCGCCGGACGAGCCGCCGGTGGTGTGGCCGGTGTTCCAGGGGTTGCGGGTGATGCCGAAGCGGGCCGACTCCGTCATCAGCCTCAGCCCATGTTCGGGCGAGGTGCTGGTGGCGATCGGGATCAGGCCGGCGGCGAGATAGCGCTCGACCATCACCGAGTTGAAATCGGCGGTGAAGGGCGGGATGCGGCTGCCGCCATGGATCGGCACGCCCTTGAGGCCGATGCCGAGATCCTTGAGCGCGAAGGGTACGCCGGCCAGCGGCAGCGTGCGGTCGACGGTCTTCGCCCGCGCCCGCGCGGCGTCGTAAAGCGGCGTGGCGATCGCGTTGATGTCGGGCCTTGTCGCCTCGGCGCGCGCGATCGCCGCGTCCACCAGCTCCGGCGGCGAGATTTCTTGCTTGTGGACGAGCTCGGCAAGTCCGGTCGCATCCTGTTCCCAAAGCACACGCTCGATCGACATCGCCGCTCCCCACTTTTGCCAAAACCTATCGCATGAAGCTGCAAATCGAAATCGCGATTCGATAGACCAGCGGCACGGCAACCTTTGGTGGGCAAAGCCCCCTTCTGACTCAGTAAGA
>NZ_RZTO01001219.1:0-1246 GCF_003997225.1 Mesorhizobium sp. M2C.T.Ca.TU.002.02.1.1 | reverse complement strand
ATCTCGTGGTCGTGCGGCCGAACTACGCCACCAACATCGAGACGCCAAAGGCGATCGGCTGCGCCATCTCCTATGTCGATCTCGACTTCGACCGGGGCTTTGCCGTCGACATCGAACGCGTGAAGGCGGAGCTGCGCCCGAACACCAAACTGATCAGCGTCACCTGCCCGCACAACCCGACAGGCGCGATGATGACACGAGCCGATCTCGACGCGCTGGTCGCGCTTGCCGAGAGCCGCAAGTGCCGCTTGCTGGTCGACGAGACCTATCGCGACCTCTCCTATGGCGAGCGCCTGCCTTCGGCGGCCTCGCTCAGCCCTGCCGCCATCAGTGTCTGCTCGCTGTCGAAAGCGTTCGGCATTCCGGGCATCCGCATCGGCTGGCTGGTGACCCGGGATCCGGAACTGCAGGAAACCTTCCTCGCCGCCAAGGAGCAGATCGGCATCTGCGGCAGCGTCATCGACGAGGCGATCGCCCGCGCCACGCTCGAACGCCGTGACGCCTTCCTGGCCTCGCTGCTGCCGGAGATGGCCAGGCGCCGCGACATCGTGCAAGCCTGGATCGACGGCGAGACGCAGGTCGACTGGGTGCGGCCGCAAGGCGGCGTCGTCGGCTTCCCGCGGCTCAACGTCGATGCCGGCTTCGACCTCGACAAATTCTACACGAGGCTGCTGGAGCAGCACGGCACCTATGTCGGTCCCGGCCACTGGTTCGAGATGCCGAAACGCTTCTTCCGCCTTGGTTTCGGCTGGCCGACGGAAACGGAGTTGCGCGGCGGGCTGGCGGCCATCTCCGCCGCGTTGCGGGACTGAGCCGCCATCCGGGCAAAAAAATTCGATTTTCTTTGATCCGGCGTGGATTTTTTGCGCGCATGGCCTGGCGAACTGGGCTAAAGGGTTGCCGCCGGACCAGCGCCCACCGTGGAAGTGCCCCGCCGGCCGTGGTCGCAACGGGGCCCTCGAACCATGACCATCGAAGCAACGTCACCAGACCAGCGCTACGCCGCGTTCCGGCACCGACCGTATCTCAGCTACTGGACGGCGCGCTTCCTCACGACGTTCGCCACCCAGATCGTGTCGGTCGCCGTCGGCTGGCAGATCTACGATCTGACGCGCAATCCCTTCGACCTCGGCATTGTCGGCATCGTCCAGTTCCTGCCTTCGCTGCTCCTGGTGCTGGTCACCGGCGTCGTCGCCGACCGTTTTGGCCGCCGCCTGATCATGACTTTGTCGTCGCTCGTCGAGGC
>NZ_RZTO01001218.1:0-1248 GCF_003997225.1 Mesorhizobium sp. M2C.T.Ca.TU.002.02.1.1 | reverse complement strand
GCTCCGAGCCCACCAAAGCCTCGTCGCCGGGACGATAGGTCAGCGCCCCCTTCGCCGTGACGATGCTCGTGTTGAGATCGGCGGTGACGTCGGCGGACAAGGTAGCGCCGGGATTGTCGAGGCTGATCGGCGGCGCCCGCAGCGTGCCGTTGGCGACGGTGAAGGCCACATCCGTATCGCCGGCGGCGAAGCTGCCCTCGCCGACGATCCGCGGCGCGAACTCCGCGGTCTTGGCCGTGTCGATATCGCGTCCGATCGCGTCGGCCTTGGCGATGATGGCGCCAAAGCCGTCCGGATTGATACCGTCCACTTTCAATGCCTTCAGCGCCGCTGTGCCCGATCCGGAGAGAGCCGCGATCATGGCATCGACGGATTTGCCGCTGGTCGACAGCGCCGCCGAAAGATCGCCGCTGCCGCCGATACCCGCGCCGGGCAGGACGGCGGAAAGATCGCTGCCGGCCAACCTCATCTGGCCGGAGAACAGGCCGGTGCCCTCGGTGTTCTTCAGGTCGAACAGGCCGGTCACATCGCCGCCATAGAGCTTCGCCTTGAGGTCGGAGACATGGATTCCTTCGCGGTCGAGCTTCAGCGAGAAGGAAGCGTCATGCGCCGTGGCGAACGGCCCGACGGCGAGCGCCGAGGTGTCCAGATCGAGGTCGGCGTTGAAAGGCAGGGTCGATTTCTGGCTGAACGGCGTCGTCGGCCACCCGCCCTTGGCGGGAGCGAAGGACTGGTCGCCGAACAGCGAGACCGCCAGCGGATCGAGGTCGAGTTCGTCGAGCGCCAGCGCGCCGGCGAGATGCGGCAGCCCATCCTTGGCGTCGATGTTGATGTCGCCGGACACCGCCGCCTTGTTGATCGAACCGGTGAGACCGCTCAGTACCAGGAGCCCGTTGCCGAAATCGGCATCGGCCGCCAGCGACGTCGACGTGCCCGTTCCCATCCCCGGCAAGCCTACCCCCGTCGTCATCAGCCACGGCTCGATATCGGCGGCGTCGAGATTGATCTTGCCCTTGGCGGCGGCGCCTTGCGCCGTCTCGGCGACGGTTCCGTCGAAGCCTGCCCTGAAATCGTCGGCCGTCAGGTTGAAGCTGGTCGCGAGACCGCCGGCGACCGAGCCCTTCGCAGAGATGTCGGTGTTGGCGTGGCCGAGCATGCCGAGCGGCAGCGCCGGCAGCCCGTAAAGCGCAAGCAGCGTGGTGGCATTGTCGTTGCGGGCGTTGAAGGTGATCGACACCGGCGCCTCGG
>NZ_RZTO01001217.1:0-1249 GCF_003997225.1 Mesorhizobium sp. M2C.T.Ca.TU.002.02.1.1 | reverse complement strand
GCGGCCTGCTGCCGCCGCTGATCGGTATCCGCGCAACCTTCCTGCTTTCCGGCGGCGTCATCTTCCTGGCCTTCCTGGCGACGACTTTCCTGATCAAGGAGAATCCGCCGGCGCCCAAGCCCACCTCGGCGGCAAAGCCGAAGAGCGGCTGGTCGCAGATCCCGGATAAACGGCCGATCGTCGCCATGCTGACCACCGGCATGCTGCTCGCCTTCGCCACCATGTCGATCGAGCCGATCATCACCGTCTATGTGCAGCAGCTCGTCGAGGACCAGAGCAAGGTGACCATGGTCGCGGGCGTCGTCATGTCCGCGGCGGCGCTCGGCACCATCCTGTCCTCATCCTGGTTGGGGAAACTCGCCGACCGGGTCGGCCACTGGAACGTCGTGGTCGGCGCCCTTGCCGTCTCGGCATTGCTGCTCATTCCGCAAGCCTTCGTCACCAATGGCTGGCAGTTGATCGGCCTGCGCTTCCTGATGGGCCTGGCGCTGGGCGGACTGTTGCCCTGCATCACCAGCGTCATCCGCCACAACATCCCCGACGGGATCGGCGGCAACGTGCTTGGCCTGGCGATCTCGGCGCAATATGTCGGCCAGGTCGCGGGACCGCTGTCCGGCGGCTTCGTCGGCGGGCATTTCGGCATGCGCTCGGTGTTTCTGGGCACGTCGGTGCTGATGGCGCTGGGTGCTGCCTACAACTGGATTGTCCAGTCGCGCCGGGCGAGGCATATGCTGCTCGAGGCCGGCGAATCCTGACAGGCGCCCTCGCCCAACCGCAGCATGGAGCATCCAAGATGAGCCTTACCGGGCAAGCATCAGACGGCGGGAGTCGCGTCCTCGTGCTGGCGGCCGGGCTCGTCGGCGCGGCCGGCGTGGCGCTGTCGGCGGCGGCCGCGCATCGCGGCGGCGCCTTCACCGGAATGGCGGCCAATTTCCTGCTGATGCATGCGCCGGTGCTTCTTGCCATCGGCCTGGCCGGCGGCAACCGCTGCCTCAGGATCGCCAGCCTCGCCCTACTCGCGGGCCTGCTTCTGTTCTGCGGCGATCTGCTCGCCCGCGACTTTCTCGGCTCGCGGCTGTTTCCGATGTCGGCGCCGATCGGCGGCACCCTGCTGATCGCCGGCTGGGTGGCGATCGCCGTCTCGGCGCTCTGGCGCCAGCGGCCGTAGGCTATTTTTGGCGGCTATTTTCGGCTGGTCCGCCGCTTCTGCGTGCGCGCAGGCCGTTCGTCGCGGCGGCGCCTTTCAGGC
>NZ_RZTO01001216.1:0-1251 GCF_003997225.1 Mesorhizobium sp. M2C.T.Ca.TU.002.02.1.1 | reverse complement strand
CACGCCGAGCACGGCCAGTTCCGGCGCGTGCTTTTCGACCAACTCGGCAAATTTCGTAAGCACCTTCTTGCGCAAGGCGTTCGCCAAGGGCTCCTGGTCGCGCGCGAAGAAGCGGCCCGAGCAGAAATGATGGCCGAAGCCGAAGGCAGCGTGATCGCCCTCGTCGCGGTGGATGTCGAAGCGATCCGGATCGGTGAAACGGCTTTCGTCGCGGCTGGCCGAGGAGACGAGCGCGGCGACCGGAGCGCCGGCGGGGATGGTCACGCCGCCGATCTCCACGGCTCGGGTCGTTTCACGCGTCTGCGTGCCGATCGGCGCCACCCAGCGCAAACCTTCGTCCACCGCCTTCGGCACGAAGGTTTCCGGATCGTCGAGCACTTGGCGCAACTGCTTTGGGTTCGTCAGCAGACCGACGAGGATGGAGCCGGCGCCATGGCCCGGTTCCTGCATGCCGCCAAGCAGGATGACCTTGATGGTCGGCATCAGGAAGTCGATCGCACGCGTTTTGCCTTCCGGCATGCCGTCATAGAGCATGTGCGACAGCGCCGAGTCGTCCGGTTCGCGAGCGAGCTTCTCCAAGGTCGGCATCACGGCATCGCTGACCTCGGCGCCGATCGCGTCGGCGATCTCCTGGCGCTTGGGATCGTTTTCGAAATTGATGGCGCCCTGGGCGAGCCCATAGAACCATCGGCGCAATGTCGGCATATCGATGTCGATGAGGCCGAGCGAGCGCGCCAGGCTGAGCGTCGACACGGGCTCGAAATAGTCGGCCATCAGCTCGGCGGAGCCGCGCCTGGCGATCTCGTCGAGATAGGGTTCGGCGATCGCGCGCACGAGGTCTGCGGCGTAGGAGGCGACGGTGCGCGGCCGGTATTTCGGATCGACGCCCTGGCGCAGATCCTTATGGACTTCGACGTCGGTGGTCAGGATCGTCGGCTTGCCGAAGGAGCGTTCGACCGGCGAGGTGCCGACGACCGCCGAGAAGATGTCGGGCGACTTGGCGACGGTTTCGACGTCCTTCCAGCGGGTGACGAACCACAGGTTGACCGCCGGCACGAAGGCAACCGGGGCGCTGCGTCTCAGTTCCGCATAGATCGGATAGGGATCGGCCTCCAACGCCTCGACCGTGATATCATCGGCAAAGCTCATGCCGCTGCTCCCGTTGGGTGAAAAGGGGCGGCAGCGGCGCCGCCGCCCCTTCTGTCCATCAATCCTTCAGCGGCTTGCCAAGGCTTTCGAAGGCCACCGGGT
>NZ_RZTO01001215.1:0-1253 GCF_003997225.1 Mesorhizobium sp. M2C.T.Ca.TU.002.02.1.1 | reverse complement strand
TAGCTGATGCGGTCCTTGAATTCGCGGATCTGCGCGGCGGGATCGCCGCCGGCGGCCGCCAGATGCGCGGTGTCCGGGCAGAAGTCGATCGCCGTGTGCCTGAAGATCTCACGCACGTCTTCGGGCCCTTCCACAATGGTCGACAGATGCGGGTGGTAGTGTGCGCGCAAGCCCGCCTTGGCCCCGATGTCGATGACCTTGTCGAGCGACGCGCCGAGGCGCTTGAAATCGTCGGCCTGCCAGCCATTGGCGCGCTTGGCGCCGCCGCCGACCACCAGATGCTCGGCCCCTAGTTCGGCTGCCACCGCCGCGGCGCGCTCGATGCGGGCCAGTTCCTCGCCGAGGATATCGTCGAAAATGAAATTGGCGCCTGAATAGCCGGCGACGAGAACGACACCCGACTGGTTCAGGACGGCACGCAAGTCACCGATGCGTCCCTCATAGTCGAGGAGATTGCCGTCGAAGAGCTCCGTTCCGACATAGCCGGCCGCGCCGATATCGCGGATCGCCTGCTCCATATCACCGAAAGTGCGGTAGGTGAGCTGGGTGATCGAGGTGACGCCGACGGCATTGCCGCCAAGCGGACCCCAGCAATTGGCATGATAGGCCAGTTTGACCGGCATCTCGTATCCTCCCATACGGCCGCGACCAGCAAAGGGCGGCGCGATGTTGTTGGCCGGAGGAAAATTCGAACGCCGCCTGATGGCGCCCGTCGCCTTCCAAGCCCATCCACCTCGGCCCTCCTCCGAGCCTCCACCAATACTTATGCGCTCCTTTCGGCGTTCGTCAATTATTAAAATACAAAAGTCGGCTCACTTTTGTTGATAAACGACATAAGTTCCTACTTGATCCGTAAATGGGGTCACGTTACCCATGGCGAAGTGGCCACGGCCGACGGGGCGGCACCGCGGCAGACGAGGCGCGGCAAGGACATGGACGAACGCAGCATCTCAAACGATGAACAGTCAGCCGCGCCACGCCGGGCCGCTGGCCGGCCGCGCGCCAGTGAATCCGCGCATGGCAGCCTGGCCCTGCTGCTCAACCTCGTGCGAAGCGGGGTGGCGACGACCCGCCAGGAACTGGAAATCCAATCGGAAATGGGGCGGGCCGTCGTCACCGACCGCCTCGCCACCCTTCTCAAGCTGGGGCTGATCGAGGAGGGCGAACTGGGTCTCGCCGTCGGCGGGCGCGCGCCCCGTCATGTCCGCTTTCGCCCGCGCATGGGCATCATCCTTGCCGCCGTGCTCGATCAT
>NZ_RZTO01001214.1:0-1254 GCF_003997225.1 Mesorhizobium sp. M2C.T.Ca.TU.002.02.1.1 | reverse complement strand
GTAGGGAAGCGGACGATGTCCTTGCCGATGATGTGAGCGTCAGCCGGCCAAAACCGCCATTTCTCATCGTTTTCATTTGGATAGCCGACGCCGGTGATGTAGTTGGTTAAGGCGTCGATCCACACATACATCACATGTTTCTCGTCGCCCGGCACCGGCACGCCCCAGTCGAACGTGGTGCGCGAGATCGACAGGTCCTTCAGCCCCGATTTGACGAAACGCATCACCTCGTTGCGACGCTCGGCCGGACCGATGAAATCGGGCTGGCTCTCGTAGAGCGCGATGAGCCTGTCCTGATAGGCCGACAGCCGGAAGAAATAGCTTTCCTCCTCGACCCATTCGACAGGCGTTCCCTGCGGCCCGTAGCGCACATTGTCGGCGCGGACCTCGGTCTCTTCCTCGCCGTAATAGGCCTCGTCGCGCACCGAATACCAGCCGGCATAGCCACCCTTGTAGATGTCGCCGTTGGCGGCCATCGCCTTCCAGATCGCCTGGGAGGAGGCATAATGCCGCTCCTCGGTGGTACGGATGAAATCGTTGTTGGACGCGTTGAGCGCGCTCGCCATGCGCTTGAACTCGGCCGAGTTGCGGTCGGCGAGCTCGCGCGCCGTGATGCCTTCCTTGCGCGCCGTCTGCAGCATCTTGATGCCGTGCTCGTCGGTGCCGGTCAGGAAGTAGACGTCCTTGCCGTCCAGTCGCTGGAAGCGGGCAAGCGCGTCGGTGGCGATCAGCTCATAGGCATGGCCGATATGCGGCTTGCCGTTCGGGTAGGAGATCGCGGTCGTGATGTAGAATGTGTCGCGTGACATGAATGAACCGTCATGAATATCTGAATGTGAGTTGTGGCGGTGGTATCGCATCGGAACGTCGATTGCCATCCCGAGGCCAATGCATGCCGCCCGAAAGTGGGCCAACGGCATGCATCGAACAGGCCGTCACATTCGCATTGCAGAATTCAGGCGGTCGATCATGGTCAGGGCGTGCTGCTTCTTGTCGAGATTGTAGGTCTCGGCCTCAGATATCGTGTTCAGCGCGTCCTGCCAAGCCTCGGACAGCGTTTTGGCCCTGGCGAGGTCGCCGGACAATGCCGCTTCGCTGGCGGCGTCCGAAAGCAGGTCGAGCGCGCGCCGGTTGAAGATGTCGAACTGGATCGCCTGGTCGCGTCCCGCCACGGCCTCGGCAAGGCGGTGGGCGCCGGCGATGTCCGGCTTCCGGGCCGCCACCAGCGTGTCGAGCGCGCCGGCGATCTCCAGC
>NZ_RZTO01001213.1:0-1259 GCF_003997225.1 Mesorhizobium sp. M2C.T.Ca.TU.002.02.1.1 | reverse complement strand
CTCGACGACCGCCGCGCCGTAGCGGCCAAGAGTGGCGACAATGCCGGCGAGTTCCTCCTTGGCCCAGTCGCTCACCGTGGTGTGAAGAACGACGGCCACTGAGAAGTTGCGTTTGCGCGCAGCATCGGCGTCGGCGCCCGACAGCCCGACCTGATCGGCGGGAACCGCTCGTTCGCCATGCGGCCCTAGCCCGGTGATCGCCATTCCTCAATCCTCCCCAGGCGCCAGCGGCGCACCATCGCAGGTCCTACGCAAGCGAGCCGCCCGGCGGGCGCGGCTTGGCCGGCCGGGTAACGGTGTCGAGCGCGGCGCGTGCGAGAAAATCCTTGAATTCCGGGTGCTCGCGCGGCGAGCCGAGCGTGATCCAGCCCTGCAGGAACCTCGGATCGAACAGCGCCTCGGCCACCACCTGCGCGGCTCCCACCAGCCCGGCCGAGCCGCCCATTTGCGAGCGCACGATCCTGAGGTCGCGTGTCACCACGGGATGCGACTGGCGATAGACCGCCTCGCGCACGGCCGCCAGCAGGATGTCTCCGGTCTCGGCAACCGCGCCGCCAAGCACGATCAGCGACGGGTTCAGCAGATTGGCCAGCGGCGCCAGCACTTCGCCGACGGCGCGGCCGCAGCGGCCGAGCAGGTCGATGCAGAAAGGGTCGCCCAGCTGCGCGCCATGGCCGGCATCGGTTACCGTGACTTCGCCGGTGCGCGCCAGGACGCCGGCCAAATAGGGGCTGCGACCGCTGTCGGCCGCCTGACGGGCCTCGCGTGTCAGCGCCTCGCTGCCGGCGATCGTTTCGAGATTTCCACCCTCCACGAAAGTGTGGCCGATCATGCCGGCGGCGCCCTGCGCGCCACGGTGCAGCGCGCCTTCCGAGATGACGCCCGCGCTGATGGAGCGTCCGAGCTTGACGAAGATCATGTCCGTCAGCCCGATGCCGCTTCCGGATTTCAACTCGCCCATCGTCATCGTCTGAACGCCGCTTCGCACCCAGACAGGCGCGCCGACAAGCGTGGCCAATTGTTCGACGAAGGGAAATCCATCCCAGTTCTGGAACGCGGTCAGCGGCGGCGCGAACAGGCGCTGGCCATCGGGCTTCTCGACGGCTCCGGGCACTGCTAGGCCGATGCCCCAGATGCCTCCTTCGCTGCCATGCTCCTCCAGCATCCAGGCAAACAGCGTCGCCAGCCGCTGCACCACGGGCTCGGGTCCCGCCGCCAGCTCGACGGCCTCGTGATGTTCGGCCAGCAAGCGTCCGGTC
>NZ_RZTO01001212.1:0-1263 GCF_003997225.1 Mesorhizobium sp. M2C.T.Ca.TU.002.02.1.1 | reverse complement strand
GCGCCGACCGGCACGATGACCGCGTTCTTGACTTGCTGCGCCTTGACCAGGCCGAGCACCTCGGTGCGGTAGTCCTGGGCGCGATCCGACCAGCGCAGGCCGCCGCGCGCCACCGGGCCGAAGCGCAGATGCACGCCCTCGACCTCGGAGCCGTAGACGAAGATCTCGCGCCATGGCCTGGGCGCTGGCAGGCCCTCGACCGCCTGCGAGTCGAGCTTGATCGCCAGCGACTGCCCCTTCGCTTTCGTATCGGCTACGAAATGATTGGTGCGCAGCGAGGCTTCGATCAGGTTGAGGTAGCGGCGGATGATGGTATCGTCATCGATATTGGGCACCTCCTCCAGCGCGTCCTTGATCTTGGCCTTGAGGTGCTTGGCCGCGACCACGCCGTCGCCCTCCGCCGCCGGCCCGAGCCGGGCGACGAACAGGTCATGCAGGCCGCGCGCGATCTCGGGATAACGGTTGAGCGCCGCGGCGATGAAGTCCTGGCTCTGCGGGATACCGGCCTGCTGCAGATAGCGGCCATAGGCGCGCAGGATGGTGATCTCGCCCGACCACAGGCCGGCGGTCTGCGCCAGGCCGTTATAGCCGTCATTGTCGACATCGCCGCGCCAGACCGACAGGAACGCGTCCTCGAACAGCGCGCCGCCGTCGGTAAGGTCTATTCGCGCGCCGTAGCTGTTCTCCAGCTCCATGTCGTGGATGAACACCCGATCGGCCGGATCGCCGCCGACCTCGAAGGTGCGCTCGCTGATGACGCGGAAGCCGATATTTTCCAGCACCGGCACACGTCGCGACAGCGCCACCGGGCTGCCGAAATGGTAGATCTTCAAAGCCGCCTGGTGCGGCTTCTGGTCGGCATGGCGGTAATAGTCGATGGCGATCGGATTGTCGGCGCCGATCTTCGCGATGCGCCCGGCATCGGCCAGCGCCACGGCGGCCGAGAAGGAGTCCCTGTAGCTTTCGGGGAAACGCGCCGCGATCGCCTTCAGCGCCGGATCGCTGCCGGCGGCCTCCGCGGCTTCGGAGAGCGCGTCCTCCCAGGTGCGCACGATGTCGCGGATCGCCGCCTCGATGGTCGACTGCTCGATCTTCGGCGTCTTGCCGCCGGAACGGCCGATGATGAAATGCACGCGCGCCAGCCCGCCTTCCGGGAAGGCCGGGTAATAGGCCGACAGCCGGCCCTCGAACACGGTCTTGAGATAGGCGCCGATCTTCTCGCGCACGACGCTGTCATAGCGGTCGCGCGGCACGAAGACCAGG
>NZ_RZTO01001211.1:0-1265 GCF_003997225.1 Mesorhizobium sp. M2C.T.Ca.TU.002.02.1.1 | reverse complement strand
TAACGACAGCCAACGAGGCTTATTAACAAAAGGTTAATTTTGGGGATCAGGGCCGTTAAGGAAATGGCGCGGCTAAGTTCTGTGGCTGTGCGGTGACAGGGCCTGCCGATGCCGCTATCGTCTCACCCCAGCCTGGCGGAAAGCAAGGGAGATCATGTCATGGGACTGGAGGTCAGCAAGCCCGAGGATGTCGCGGCCGCGTTCGCCGATGCTTGGAACCGACATGACATGGACGACTTCGCGGCGCTGTTTTGCGAGGACGCCAATTTCGTCAATGTCGTGGGCGTGTGGTGGAAGAACCGGACCGAGATCGAAGCCGCGCACCGCGCCACTCACGCGACCATGTTTCGCGACAGCCGGTTGGAGGGCGTCGCCGCTTCAGTCGCCGAGCTGTCCCCTGGCATCGCATCCGTGCACTACAGATGGACCTTGACCGGCGCATCCGCTCCGGACGGCGCGCCCGCCGGGACGCGGGAAGGCATCCTGCTCCTGGTGGTGAAGAAGGAACAGCTTGGATGGCGGATCAAGGTGGCCCAGAACACCGATATCGTTCCAGGGGCGATCGCTCCCCCTGCTCGCGCAAGCCGGTAGCGGCCATGCCCGCACGGCATGTGAAGCGCCTAATATACGCGGCGACGCGTGCCGACCATTCTCTTGCCCGGAACTTTCCACTCTCTTCAGGAAGGAGACGGGCATGGGCATCGACCGGCAGGACAGCAAGCGGGCAGGCAAGACGGGTGCCGCGATGGCAGCGCTGATGCTGCTTTCAGGATGCATGACGCACCAGCCGACAGGCATAGACGCATACCGGACGAGCAGCATCGGCCAATGGCTGACGACCGACGACGCCGACAAGGTGGTCAGCGCGATGAGCGCCAAGGGCATGATGCCGGCGACCATCGACTGCCGTTTCGCCGACACCACGCCGGGCAAAGTGGCTTACCGCTCGAAATTCACCTGGAAGCGCGCGCCGGCCAACACCCGCTACCATTGGGAAGTCGGCGATCCGGCCTATCTCGCGAGCAAGGATGTTGCGTCCAACCGAGCCGGCTTGCGACGGGTGTTTGCGAAGACCGTGCGGGATGCGGCGACGGGGCAGAAGGTGGGATGCTCGGTGTGGATGGGTTAGGTCCGTTCACAATGAGAACGGCACTGGCAGGCTGATGCCCCGGCATTCGGCGTGACTCCGGCGCGCTTGCGCATCTATAGGAGAGAGCTCGTCCGTCTCCCGGAGCCGCCTATGCCTGCCGCACTCCTCCCCACCC
>NZ_RZTO01001210.1:0-1270 GCF_003997225.1 Mesorhizobium sp. M2C.T.Ca.TU.002.02.1.1 | reverse complement strand
CCCACAGACCGATCTCGATCGGCCATTGGCCCAGGCGGCCCTGATCTCGGCGTTCGAGCTCCAGAGCACAGATCAGGCCTGCCGCGCGCTGCAACTGGTCCAGCGTCAGGAGCCGGAGCGTATAGCGCATCACCACCGACAGTCCCGCGCCGCTCAAGCCTGGATTGTGCAGCCGGCGGCGCGCGATCGCGAAGGCGGCCAGCCCCAGATAGGCTTCCGTCTTGCCGCCGCCGGTCGGAAAGAACAGCAGATCGACGGTTGCACGATCCTGGTGAAGCGGATCGATGAGACCGTCGAGGTTGAGGAGCACGAAAGCGAGTTGGAACAGGCGCCACGTCGGCGCGGCCTGCTGGTCCGGCGCCTTGCCGTTGATGGTCGAGCCGCGCTGTCGGCTGGCGCACGCCATGGTCCGGTTCATGATGGCGAAGGCTTCGCGGCTAACAGGATCAGCGGCCAGGCGCCGGATACCGCTGGCGATGCGGTCCTTCGCCACGTCGATCTCCCTGAGAAGCTGGTGCGCGACCTCCTGCCGCTTGCGGCCATCGATCCGTGCGACCTCCCGTTCGCGTTCCACAGCCCACGCGGCATAGGCGACGGGCAGCTGCTCGAGCGCGGCGCGCAGGCTGTCGGCGCCTTCGGCTGCCTTGGCCAGGTCCTCCATGCCGCGGATGACGCCCGGAAGGTCTATGTCGGCACCAAGCTTTTCGACATCCTGGCAAGGGATTGATGTCGTAAACACGGTCGTGATGCGGCCGTCGCCGTCTAGCGCACCCCAGTCGCCCGAGCTGTTGTGGCCAGTCGCGTAGGACGCGACATCGCGATAGTGAAGATCGGAAAGTCGCTGGTCGAAATCCTCGGCATCATAGGACGCGCGATCGTCGTTCGGCTCGAAGCCGAGCGAGGATTCGAGCTCCAGGCGGGCCTGGAAGCAGAAGGCCAGATCGCCATACCGCCTGAGAGCCTCGGAGCGCCTGTTGACGAGGAAGATCGAGACGGCGAGCAGGTCGCGCCGCTGCCCGTCGATGCCGGCAGTGTGCGTCGGCCGCACGGAGACGGCAAGCTCGAGCCCGCCGCCAGGATAGGCTGGCGCTGCGCTTTGTTGAACGACATGTCGGGTAAGCCCCTCCTTGATAGGGATCGTCATCCGCCGCTCCTGCGGCAACCGGCGCCACTGCAGGCTGCTGCGGGCTGGCTCGTCAAGCTTGCGCCTCTCCTTGGCAGCGGCCTCGCGTTCCTCCGGATTGACCAGGACGGAGGCCAGAGGCGGCTC
>NZ_RZTO01000120.1:0-10783 GCF_003997225.1 Mesorhizobium sp. M2C.T.Ca.TU.002.02.1.1 | reverse complement strand
GGCAGCAGCGCCGCCGCGGCTCGCCCCGCGCGGATGGCAACACCCGAGACGACGCCGGCGAGATCGACGGCCGTCTGCGGCGAGACCAGGCGCGCGATTTGGGGCGACAAGCGGACATAGGCGTCGGTGACCCCCTCGCCATAGCCCGCCCCGGACAGGCGCCGGCGGGCGCGTATCCAGGCTTGATGAAGATCGCCGGGAAACGCGTCGGCCAATTGCCGTTGCAAGATTTCCTCATCGGTCGCGTCGTGCCGCGCCGGTGTTTGCACAAGGCTGGCCATTGATGCTCAAATGCAGGCGGCGACGGCGGACTTCAGCGCGTCGCGCATGTCGGGGTCGTCGGTGATCGGCAGCACCAGGGCGACTTCGCAGGCCTCGTCGATCGGAATGCCGCGGCGGGCGAGCAGTCCGGCGTTGATCAGCATGCGGGTCGAAGCGCCTTCCTCTAGTCCGTGCCCCTTCAGGTTGCGGGCGCGGTGGCCGATCCGAACCAAGGTCTGCGCCAGCGGCCGATCGACGCCGGCCTCGTTCGCGACGATCTCGGTCTCGACCACTTCCTCGGGATAGGAGAAGGCTATGGCGACAAAGCGCTGTTTGGTCGATTCCTTGAGGTCTTTCAGCACGCTCTGGTAACCGGGATTGTAGGAGATGACGAGGTGGAAGTCCGGGTGTGCCTTGAGCACCTCGTTCTTCTTCTCCAGCGGGAGGATGCGGCGATCGTCCGTCAGCGAATGGATGACGACCGTGGTGTCCTGACGGGCCTCGACGATCTCGTCGAGATAGCAGATGGCGCCGGAGCGGACGGCGAGCGTCAGCGGTCCGTCGTGCCAGACCGTGCCGTCGGCATCGAGCATGTAGCGACCGACGAGATCGGAGGCGGTCATGTCCTCGTGGCACGAGACGGTGATCAGCGGCCGGCCGAGCCGCCATGCCATGTGGTCGACGAAACGCGTCTTGCCGCAGCCCGTCGGACCTTTGAGCATAACCGGCATGCGCGATGCGAAGGCGGCTTCGAATAGGGCGACTTCATTGCCGACGGGCCGGAAGTAAGGCTCGGAAACGATGCGGAAATCCCCCAACGCGTCGCCTGCTACCGCGGCGGATCCGGTCCCTCGATCCATTTCAATCTCCAAACGCGTGGCACAAGTCTATGTCTTTGCGTATGCCGCCAAGATCGCTGCGCGCTTTTGGGCGGCATGCTTTCAAGGTGCGCCGCGGCCCCTCGCAGGCCGCGGCGCCTGGCAGCGACCGTCGCTCAACGATGGGCTGCCACCTTGTTGGGAATGCCTTCGATCGGGCTTTCCGGCGTGCCGACAGTCTGCCGGGTCAGCGCCTCGACCTTCTCGCGCGTGCCTTCCGGATCGGTGATCCACTGCTTGTAGAAATTATACGGACACACAGCGTGCCCGCGCGTGTCGTCGCCGGAGTTGATGAGGCCGGTATAGCCACGGTGCAGCAGCTTGAAGAGATGGTTCTGCGACTGCATGTTGCGGCGCGCGTCGCGCAGCAGTGATGTCGAAAGCTGCGCGTACTGGATGCCGTTTTCTTCCGTTCCGCATTCGCCAAGCGTGCGGCCATCGAAGCCGATGATCGAGGAATGGCCGAAATAGGAGTAGACGCCGTCGAAGCCGGACGCATTGGAGACCGCGACATAGACATTGTTGGCCCAGGCCATCGACTTCGAAATCAGGATCTGCTGTTCCTTGGCCGGATACATATAGCCCTGGCATCGGATGATCAGCTCGGCGCCGCGCATGGCGCAGTCGCGCCAGATTTCCGGGTAATTGCCGTCGTCGCAGATGATGAGGCTGATCTTCATCCCCTTCGGACCTTCGGAGACATAGGTGCAGTCGCCCGGATACCAGCCCTCGATCGGGACCCAGGGCATGATCTTGCGGTATTTCTGCACGATCTCACCCTTGTCGTTCATCAGGATGAGGGTGTTGTAGGGAGCTTTGTTGGGGTGCTCCTCATGGCGCTCGCCGGTCAGCGAGAAGACGCCCCAGACGCGGGATTTCTTGCAGGCCTCGGAAAAGATCTTGGTTTCCTCGCCAGGGATCGACGAGGCGGTCTCGTACATCTCCTTCTGGTCGTACATGATGCCGTGGGTGGAATATTCAGGGAAGATCACGAGGTCCATGCCGGGCAGACCGGCCTTCATCCCCTCGACCATCTTGGCAATGTTGCGGGCATTGGCGAGCACTTCGTCGCGCGTGTGCAGGCGTGGCATTTTGTAATTGACGACGGCAACGCCGACGGTGTCGTTGCTGCTCGAAATATCGCCGTGATACATGTCTTACTCCTCCTGGGGTTTGCCGGTGTCCATCTAGACAACCAGATGCTGGTGGATCATCTCATCGCTGAGCTGCCCGATCGGGCCGCTGACCGCGACGCTGCCTCTGTTGAGGATGGCGAAACGCTGTGAAGCGCGGCGGGCGAATGCGATGTTCTGTTCGACCAGGACGATCGTCAGCCCGTGCTTGCGATTGAGGTCGATCAGCACATTCTCGATCTGCTCGACGATGTTGGGCTGGATACCCTCGGTCGGCTCGTCGAGCAGCATGATCTTGGGCTCTGACAGCAGGGCGCGCGCAATGGCGAGCTGTTGCTGCTGGCCGCCTGAAAGGTTGCCACCGCGGCGACCGAGAAATTCCTTGAGAATGGGGAAAAGTTCCAGCACCCACTCGGCGATCCGCCCGCCGCCGCCCTTCGCGGCGAAAGTCCCAACCATGAGGTTTTCTCGCACCGTGAAGCTCGGCAGGATGCCGCGGCCCTGCGGGACGTAACCGACGCCAGCCAGCGCGCGCTTGTGCGTGGGCTGGTCGACCAGTTCCTCGCCGTCGAGCCTGATGGAACCGGTGGTGCGGCTCATCAGGCCAAGCACCGTCCGCAGCAGCGTCGTCTTGCCCACGCCGTTGCGGCCCAACACGGAAAAGAAGTCGCCGGCGCCGACGCTCAATGACACCGACTGGAGCGCGCGGCTGCGTCCGTAGAAGCCGTCGACATTGGCAAGCTCAAGCATGGCCGATCCCTCCCGAGCCGAGATAGGCATCGCGCACCGCCTGGTTGGATTCGATCTCGGAGATCGTTCCTTCGGCGAGCAGCTTGCCTTGGTGCATGACGGAGATGGTCTGGGCGATGTCGCGCACGAAACCCATGTCGTGCTCGACGACGATCAGCGTGTGCTTGCCACGCAGCCGGCAGAACAGGTCGGCGGTCTTCTTCGTCTCCTGCTGGGTCATGCCGGCGGTGGGCTCGTCCATCAGGATCAGAAGCGGGTTCTGCGCCAGGATGAGCGCGATCTCGAGCCATTGGGTCTGTCCGTGCGAAAGATGCGCCGCCGGCGTGCCCAGCTCATCCTCCAGGCCGACGAGCTCCGCCAGCCTTTCGATATCGGCCTTGTCGCGGCTCTGTCGGAATCTGAACAGGTTCGACAAGACGCCGGGGCTCGCGGAGCGCCCGATCTGGAGATTGTCGCGCACGCTGAGATCGCGAAAAACGCTCGGCACCTGGAATTTGCGGCCGATGCCGGTGCGGGCGATGGCGTGCTCGCTCAAGCGGTGGATGGGCTTATCCTGAAAATACACCTCGCCGGCAGCGAGCCGCGTCTTCCCGCAGATCAGGTCGAGCGCCGTGGTCTTGCCGGCTCCGTTCGGCCCGATGAGGCAGCGAAGCTCGCCCTGCGCCACACGCAATGTGAGATCAGAAACGGCTACAAAGCCGCTGAAGGATACTTTCGCCTTGTCGACAACGAGCTGAGCGCTGGCCTTGGTCATGGCAGGCTCTCCAGATGGTGGGTGCCGGCGCCGGCGGCGTCGGTTCGCTGCGGTTGCTGGGCAGGCGCGGGGCGCCGACGCTCAAACCGTGCCGTGATCGTTTCCACGGCGCCGGCTATGCCCTTGGGCAGGAACAGCACGACAAGGACGAAGAGCAGGCCCATGACGAGCGTCCAGGAGTCCAGAAATGTCTCCGATTCCGACAGCGCGCCCTGCATGCCGGCAACGATCAGGGCGCCCAGCATGGCGCCGACCAAGCTCTGGCGCCCACCCACGGCAACCCAGATGACGACGGAAAGGGAGAGCGGCACGCCCATGAAGGTCGGCGAGGCGAACTCCATCACGATCGTGTAGAGCATGCCGGCGAGCCCGGCGATGGCGCCCGAGACCGAGAAGATGAAGATCTTGTAGAGCGCGACGTCGTAGCCGAAGAAGCGGACGCGATCTTCCTGGTCGCGGATCGCCTGCACGATCAGGCCGGCCTTGCTTTTGGTGACCGCCAGCGCAAGGAACAGTGAAACTGTCAGGCAGATGGCGACCAGATAGTAGCTCGCCGAGCCATAGGCATCGAAAGCGAAGCCGGCGATGTCGAACTGAGCGAGGTCGGTGATGCCGTTGAAGCCGCCCGTATAGGCCTGCTGATCAATGATGACGAGCTGAACGACGACCATTGCCGCCAGCGTGGTGATCGCCGCATAGACCCCCGTCACGCGGCCCCGGAACATGAACCAGCCGAGAAGCGCCGCGAACAGGAGCGGTATGACGATGCCGGCGGTCACGCCGAAGGTCGTGGAATAAAAAGGCTTCCAGAACCACGGCAGTTCCGGCACGTTGTTCCAGACCATGAAATCCGGCAGGCCATCCGGACCCGTATGGATCGGGATGGTCTTCAGCTTCAGCGCCATCGCCATGCAATAGGAGCCGAGCCCGAAGGTGGTGGCCTGGCCGAGGTTCAGGATGCCGGCGTAGCCCCATGACAGGCTAAGCGCGATGGCCAGCATGCCAAGCACCAGATAGCGGGCGTATTTGTTGAGCAGGAAAGAGTCGTTCATGAACACGGGCACAAGCAGGATCGCCAGGCACACCGCCGCGCAGATCACGATTTCTGTTTTTGTCTTGCCGGACACTGAGCTGTTTCCCTGATTCAAATCCGCAACGACTCAAGTCCGCACGCGGGCGGTGAAGAGCCCTTGTGGCCGGAAGCGGATGAGGACGACGATTGCGAGCAGGACGAGCGCCTTGGCGATCGTGTCGTTCGAATAGAAGGCCAGATAGCCGGACAGCTCACCCAGGATGCCGGAGCTTGCCAACGTTCCCATCAGGCTTTGCGTGCCACCGAGGACGACCACCATGAAGGCATCGACCACATAGTTGGTGCCCATCTCCGGCGAGACGCTCTTCAGCGGCGAGACCAGGGCGCCCGCAAGTCCGGCGAGGCCCGCTCCGTATGCAAAGGTCAGCCGATAGATGCGGCTGGCGTTGATGCCGTAGCTCGAGGCGACGGCGCGGTTCTGGGTTATCGCCCTGAGCTTGAGGCCGAAATTGGTGTGTCGGTAGATCACCCAGGTGACGGCGAAAAGAGCGAGCGCCACGAACAGGATGAACAGGCGGTAGGCCGAGTCCGTGGCGCCGAGGATGGTGACGCTCTTCGAAAGCGACTCCGGCATCTGCACGTAGCGCAGCTCGCCGCCCGCGGTCAGGCGCACGGCCTGCTGCGCCATAACGCCGATGCCCCAGGTGGCAAGGATGGTGTCGAGCAACCGGTCGTAGAGACGGCTGATGACCAGCACCTCGACCAGCCATCCAACCGCGGCCATGATGATGAAGATCGGCACCAGGCTCGCGAGCAAACCCATGCCGAATTCGGTCTGCAGCGCCCAGGCGGCATAGGCGCCCAGCATGACGAATTCGCCATGCGCCAGATTGATGACGCCGGTGACGCCATAGATGACGGCGAGGCCAAGCGCCACCAGCATCAGGATCGATGCGATGCTGAGGCCCGTCATGAGCTGCGATACGATGATATCCATGGCACACCTTTCGAAGGGGCGGCGCCGTCCCGGGCGCCGCCGATCCGTCTTCCGGCCTCAGACCTGCTTGAGCCCTTCCGCCGTGCATTTCTGGTTCGGGTAGGCCTTGTAGGGCACCGGCTCGAGCCATTCGGCGGACTGCTTCAGGATTTTGAACTGGCCGTCTGCCTGGCACTGGCCGATCTTCGGCCACAGCCAGGTGTGCAGGTTCTCCGGCTCGATGCGGACCTTGCCCTGCGGAGCCACCATCTCCTGGCCCTTGACCGCCTCGCGGATGGTGTTGGGCGTGATGTCGCTGCCGGCGAGCTTCTCGACCGCCTGCTTGAACAGGTGGACCTGGAAGTAGGACGGCTCGGACACGAAATGGGTGACCTTGTCGGCGCCCCATCGCTTCTTGTAGGCGTCGACGAATTTATGATTCTCGGGCGAATCCCAGACCATGAAGTAAGGCGCCGAGGTGAAGTGCCCGGCGGCCGCCTCGCCGCCCATGGCCGCCACTTCGTTCTCCGACGTCGTCAGGCTGGCCATCGGCATGGTCGCGGGGTCGAGCCCGGCGGCATGGTATTGCCGGTGCAGGGCCACCACCGAGTCGCCGACCACGGTGGAGAAGATGACGTTCGGCTTTTCCGCCTTGAGCTTGTTGATGACGGACGAGAATTCGGAATGACCGAGCGGGACGTATTCCTCGGCCACCACCTCGGCGCCGAGTTCGGCCAGCAGCTTCTTGCAGTAGTTGTTTTCCTCCTTCGGATAGATGTAGTTCGACCCGATGAGGTACCAGCGCTTGCCGAAATTCTTGACCAGCCAGGGGACGAAATCATCCTGTTGCTGGTTGGGCACGGCCCCGGTGTAGATGACATTCTTGGAGCATTCGCGCCCCTCGTAGAGGGTCGGATACCAATAGAGGTTGTTCTGCTTCTCGAACACCGGCAGCACCGCCTTGCGGCTGGCCGACGTATAGGAGCCGAAGACCGAAACGCATTTGTCGGACAGCACCAGCTTGCGCGCCTTTTCGGCGAAGGTGGCCGGATCGGAGGCGGGATCCTCGACCACCGGCACGATCTGCATGCCGTTGATGCCACCCGCGGCGTTGATCTCCTCGATGGCCAGGATCGTGGCCTTGTTGAGCGATTCCTCGATGATGGCGGTGGTGCCGGTCAGCGAGAACAGGACGCCTACCTTGATTTGGCCGTCCGCGGCGCGCGCCAGCGAGGCGTTCTTGCTCCAGATATGCGGAAATCCGACGAGGGACACTGTGCCGAGCGCGGCTGTAGCCTTCAGAAAACTACGACGGTTTTTGTTCACCTTTTTCTCCCCTTGAAAATAAAAAAGGCCCCGAAGCGAGCTGCGTGAAGCAGATCGTTTCGAGGCCTCAGTGCCTTTGATGTGCGCGGCACCCTGCCGCCCGCGAACTCTGTCGTTCGCAACAAAAAACCCCACGTCCCGCTTTCGCGAATGCCGTGAGGTTCCATTACCTGTATTTCGCCGGCGGCACCGTTGCCGCCAATCTGAAAACGCTAGCTGAGAAGATCGTAGGAGTCAACAATGGCGCTGGCGACCGCGCCGATCGTGACGCGCCGTTCCATCGCCTGCCGGCGAAGGTAGTTGTAAGCCTCTTCCTCGGTGATGTTCTTCACCCGCATCAGAAGCGATTTCGCGCGCTCGACGCTGCGCATCGTGCGCAGGCTCTCGTCCAATTTATCTATGCGGCCGCGCAGGCGGCGCTCATAGAGGAAATGGCTGCGCGCCAATGAAAGGACCGCCTGTACCGAGCGCGTCGTCGTCGGATAATGGAGCACGCCGTGGGCGGCGCAATTGTGCAGAAGCTTGAGGTCGAGCGGACTGTCGCCGCGATCGATGACGACAAGGGCAGCCCCCGGTTCTCCGGGGATCCAGGGCAGCCTTTGCGGCAGGTCCGCGGACAGCGTGCAGAACACGGCATCGTAATGAACCGGTATCTGCGGCGGGATCGGCCATTCGTGATGCACCTGGCAGCGCAACCTTTGCAACTCGCGCACGAGCCGCTCGCCATCGTCATCTCGGTCGACGATAACGGCAACCGTGAGATCCCAGAGCGACTTGGTTGCGGAAGAAGGAGAGGATTGCGTGAAAACCCCACCATCCCTCCGTGGTGCCCCTGCCTGTCCGATCTTGTCGCGACCAATATTCCTCATGTCGACGGTCTCTTGCACGATTGTCCTCCCTTGCTGCCGCTTGGTCAGGTTAGTTCGAGGGATCGCTGGCGCAGGCTGCGGCCGTAGCCAAGCAAATAGGGATCGGATCGAACGCAGCTCGGTGACTCATAGACGAGGTCGAACTGGCCCTGCCGGTTCGCGCGACCGATACGCGTCCACAGATCCGCGTGGCCCCAGATCGGATTGATGACAACATCGCCCTGAGGCGCCTCGAATTCGGACCCCATCACGGACGACCGCAGGATCTCTGTGTCCATCGAGCCGGTCTGCTCCAAGGTCTTGGCAAACACGTTGACCTGGAAGTACGAAGCCTCCAGGCACATGTTGGTCGGCTCGTCCTCGCCATAGCGCTTCTGGTAGTGGCGCACGAAGGTGGAATTGCGCTCGTTGCCGATGCCCTGGAAATAGGGAGCGGCGGTGATGTGGCCCTCGCCGACGTCATGGCCCATGGCGCGGATCTCGGCCTCCGTGGTGGTGAGGCTGGCAATCGGCATCATCTTCGGGTTGAGCCCGAGCTCGGCATAGGCTTGATAAAGGTAGACCGTTCCATCGCCGACGACGGTCGAGAAGATCACGTCGGGCTGCGCGCGTTTCACTTCACGCATGACCGGCAGGAATTCGGCACGCTTGGCGCCCATGTTGACGTAGGACTCGCCGACAACGCTGCCGCCGCTGTTGCGGATCAGCTCGCGCATGATGCGGTTGGACTCGCGGGGATAGATATAGTCCGAGCCGATGAAGTAGAAGCGGGTGCCGTAGGTCTGCATCAGCACACGGCACAGTTCGACGCTGTTCTGGTTGGGCGTAGCGCCGGTGTAGATGACATTGGGGGAGAATTCGAAACCTTCGTAGAGGGTCGGATACCACAGCAGGCCGTTCAGCCGCTCGACGACCGGCAGGACCGCCTTGCGGCTGCTTGATGTGTAGCAGCCGAATATCGTGCTGACTCCGTCCTCGACCATCAGCTTCTTGGCGTAGCGGCCGAAGGCGCTGGCCTCGGAGCCCGGATCGTAACAGATCGGCTCGATCGGCCTGCCGTTGACGCCGCCCGCGGCGTTTATCTCCTCGATCGCCGTCAGCGTTCCCCTGAATTGCGTTTCCTCGATGACGGCCATGAAGCCGGAGCGGGAAAAGAGGACGCCGACGCGCCACGGTTCGGAGGTATTGCTTGATCTGGTCAACATACGCTCCCAAAGTTCCCCAACTGCGTTTCTTGTTGTCGGACGCGGCCGACCGCAATCCTGCGGTCGGCCGCGATCGTGGTCAACTGGCCAGCAAGTCCTTGAGCTTGCCGTCCAGGAACTTCACATCCTGCTGGCTCGTGCCGGGGCCGCCGGCAAAGTGACCCCAGATGGACTCAAAAGGAATGAACTTGGCATTGGGCATGTTCGCCACTTCGAACTCGCTGTCTTCGGGTGGAAAATAGAGATCCGTCCGGCTCGGCATAACGTAGGTCTTTGCCCGAATGGACGACAGCGCCTTCTTGAAGTCGCCCTTGTACAGCTCGTTGTCGGAGATATCGCCGTTCTGCCAGGTCCACAGCATCGTCAGGAGATTGTTGGCGTCTTTCGGCAGGAAGAAACCTTCCCAGAATGCGATCAGGAAATCCTCGAGCGAGGAGAAGCCCAGCGTTTCGAGATCCAACTTCTGCCGGTAGAATGCTTGCGAAAAGCCCCAGCCGGCATAGACCCTGGCCATCGCGCGCAGACCTTTTTCAGGCTTCTTCTCATACCAACCATTGTTCCAGGCCGCGTCGGCCGTCAGCGCTGCCTTGACGCCTTCGAGGAAGACGAAGTTGTGCCGCGAGCATTTGGCCGACCCGCAGAACGGAGCAATGCGCTCCACCATCTCGGGATACTGAGCACCCCACTGGAAGGTCTGCAGCGCGCCCATCGACCAGCCGGTGACCAGCGGCAATTTCTGGACTTTGAACTTCTCCGTCACAAGACGATGCTGGGCGCGGACGTTGTCGTATGCGGTTACCAGCGGAAAGCGGGATGCGTTGTAAGGCTCGGGCGTGTTGCTCGGCGAGGATGAGAGACCGTTGCCGAACATGTTCGGGATGACGATGCAATATTTGGCCGGGTCGAGCGCCATGCCACTGCCGATCAGCCATTCATTGTCGGCATGCTGGCCCGAATACCAGGTCGGATAGACGATGAGGTTGTCCTTTTTGGCGTTCAGCTCGCCAAATGTTTTATAGGCGAGCTTGGCGTCGCGCAGCGTGGCGCCGCGCTGCAGGGCGAAGTCGCCGAGGTCGAAGATTTCATAGTCAGCCATATGCTTCACTTTCCTTGCGAGTTTGAGGCGGGCCGCGAAAGCGGCCCGCCCGGTCCAATCTCAAGCCGCCGCCCGTGCAGCCTGCTGCTGCCGGCCGATCACGGCATAAGCGATGCCGCCTGCCAGCATGGCGCTGATGGCCGTGGAGAAATGCGGGGCGTAGAATTCGACAATCAGCGCCACGGCCGATCCGATTGCCCAGGCGATGAAAGCGGTTGGCCGCCAGTCTTCGCCGATCTCCGCATTCCTGCGGTAGAGATACTGGTCGACAAGCACGATGGCGCCGATCGGCGGCACAACAACACCGAGCAGCGACAGCCACTGAATGAAGAAGGCCCACACATTGCCGGCGGCAACCACGATGCCGATGATGCCGAGGACCACCGCCATGATCCGCATGCGCGTGCCCAGGATCCGTGACCAGCCGGTGGCCGAGTTGTAGAGGCAGTGCGCGCAGACCGAGCCGAGATTGCAATAGAGGAAGAGGAAGGCGAGCGCCCCC
>NZ_RZTO01001209.1:0-1275 GCF_003997225.1 Mesorhizobium sp. M2C.T.Ca.TU.002.02.1.1 | reverse complement strand
GGGCGCGGATGCGCCCATCGGCCTCCTTGCTCACGCTGCCGGTGACCAGCGCCTGCGCGTTGATGACCTTCCAGTCGTCGAAACGGGGCGTGGCATCCGGATTCGTGATCTTTTCGACAAAGGCGGCCTTGTCGATCGGCGCGAACAGTCCCGACCGTTTCAGATCGGCCGTGACGATCTCCGATATCTGCGGGCCAAGCCCTCCCTCGAAGTCGGGGATGGCGATCGGCATCGGCTCGACATTGCCTTTGTTGACGTTCAGCTCGAGAGTTGCCTGGGCGGGCAAGGTGGCGACGGAACTTATGCCCATCGCCATCGCGGCGACCATCAGGAGCGGCTTGAGGATGGCTTTCATGTCTTCTCGCTTCTCTTGCTGATTTTTTGGACGCACGGGCTTAGAGGCCAAGCATCGCTCTCGGATCGAAGTTGACGCGAATGTCAGACCAGATGTCTTGCTTTCCGGCGGGAACCTGCAGCCCGGCGACATCGCATTTCTGCACGGCGCGAACCGCGCTGGCATCGAACTGGGGGTTGCCGCTGGACTTCTCGACGGTCGGGCGACCCTCCAGCTTGCCGGAGGCATTCAGGTTGAAACGGACGACCACGGTGAAGTTCTCGGAGCCTTCGAGGCCGACCGGAAGGGTCCAGCAACCACCGAGCTGGTCCTCCAACGCCCCTTGCTCCGACCTGGAGAGCTTCTGGCCCTGATCCTTTTCGCCGCCGAGCGAGGCCTGCTGCGTCGAGCGCTTGGCGCCGCCGCCGGACGGCTTCTGCTTATCGAGCAGGGCCGTTATCTCGTCGGCGTTGAACTGCTTCTCGTCCGATTTCTTCTTGGAAGACGCTTCCTTCACCGGCTTTTCGGCATCCTTGCGATCCGGCGCCTTGGCGCTCTCGGCCTGCGCCGGCTGCGGCTTCGGCCGCGCTTCCGGCGCGGGCGCCGAATCCGGAAGCTTTGCTTCCTCCGCCGGCTGATCCTGTGAGATCGCCTCGGCGACGGCGTCCGGTTTGACCTCTTCCTTCTGGATGGCGGCGGTCTTGTCCGGCTGCGGCGCGGGCGTCGGTTCCTTGGCCGGAGTCGGCTTCGGCTCGGTCTGCTTGACCGGCTCGGGCTTGACCTCTTCCTTCGGCGTCGGCATCGGCGCGACTTCGGTCGCGGGCGTGGGCTTCGGCTTTTCCTGCGGCTTCGGCACGTCCTCGACCGCCGGCTTCTCTGTCGGCGTCGGCGCGGGCGGCGGCGCCGCTGTTTTCTCGACCGGCTTCGGCTTGGCTTCGTCC
>NZ_RZTO01001208.1:0-1277 GCF_003997225.1 Mesorhizobium sp. M2C.T.Ca.TU.002.02.1.1 | reverse complement strand
GTCCACAGCGCGGCCCTTTGACGGCCTTTGACGGGGCAGGCAAAAATGCTAGGAGGCGCGCGAAACCGGCGAAATCGGGGTTCCCCATGGATGCAAGGCAGTTGAAGGTCGAAGCCGCGCGGGCAGCGCTCGCCCATGTCGGCAGCGGCATGCGGCTCGGCATCGGCACCGGCACCACGGCGGAAGAATTCGTGCGGCTGCTGGCCGAGAAGGTCGCCACCGGCCTCGACGTCGTCGGCGTGCCGACTTCGGAGCGCACCGCGGCGCTCTGCCGTGAGCTCGGCGTGCCGTTGTCCACGCTCGAGGACACGCCGGAACTCGACCTTACCGTCGACGGCGCCGACGAGGTCGACCCGGACCTGACCTTGATCAAGGGCGGCGGCGGCGCGCTGTTGCGCGAAAAGATCGTCGCGGCGGCGTCCGACCGCATGATCGTGATTGCCGACAAGTCCAAGCTGGTCGAGACCCTCGGCCGGTTCCCGCTGCCGATCGAGGTCAACAAATTCGGCCTGCGCGCCACCGAGGTCGCGATCGGCGCGGCCGCGGCAAAGCTCGGCCTTTCCGGCCCGGTTACATTGAGGATGACGGGGGGCCAGCCATTTGTTACAGACGGCGGCCACTTTATCCTCGATGCATCTTTTGGCCGCATTCCGGATACAAGAGCGCTTTCGAATGCTCTCTTCGCCATTCCAGGCGTTGTCGAGCACGGTCTATTCATCGGGCTGGCGTCAACGGCCATCATCGCCGGCGGCGACGGTATCGAAACCGTCCATGCAGCCTGAAACCAGGGAGTTCTATCGACCATGATGTTGCCTAAACGAGTTCGCCGCCTTTCGATGTTCCTGGCGGCCTCGGCCGTCCTTGCGCTGTCCTCGCCGGTGTTTGCGCAGGACGTCAGCGAATCGCACCTGAAGGCGGCGCGCGCGGCCGTCGCGGCGATCCATGCGACGGACACGTTCGACAACATCCTGCCGCAGGCGGCCGGCGCGCTCGAAGCGCAGCTCATTCAGAAGAATCCCGACATGCAGGAGCTGATCGGCAAGACCGTGGCCGAGAAGGCACTCGCCCTTGCTTCGCGCCGCGCCGATCTCGAAAAGGAAGCAGCACTGGCCTATGCCAAGGTGTTTTCCGAACAGGAGCTCAACGACATCGCCACCTTCTACAGCTCGGAAGCCGGCAAGAAGCTGCTGGACAGCGGCCCCGCGGTGACGCGCGACCTCGTGAAGGCCGCCGACATCTGGCAGAACGGTGTTGCCCGCGACCTCGCGCAGCAGGTC
>NZ_RZTO01001207.1:0-1281 GCF_003997225.1 Mesorhizobium sp. M2C.T.Ca.TU.002.02.1.1 | reverse complement strand
GGGTGGCTGTGCCTCAGAGCGAGCTGAGTTTGCCGAGGTCCTTCGCCACCAGGTAGTAGAAGGTCACGCGGCTTTTGGTGTTGTCGGCATGCATCGCCTTGCAGGTCTTCTCGATCGAAGCATTGGCCTTTGCGGCATCCGCGATGCCGAGCTTCTTGCCGATCCAGTTCTCCCGCACGCGGTCGAGTTCCTTCGGGTCGGTGCAGGAGACCAGCGAGGAATCGCGGTTCCTGAGCGCAATGCCCAGATGCTTGACGATCTTATCGACCGCGTCGGCGCTGGCGCCGGCATCGTATTTCTTCACATCCGCAAGATAGTCGGCCATCAAACTTCCCCTCGTCGGCGCCACCGATCCGATCGGTGAGGGTTGTGGCGCGCCGCGCAACCTGTGCGCTAGGTCTGGACTCCTCACCGGGAGCGAGATTTGATTGAGTAGGCGCGCAAGTCAACCCTTGGCTGCACAGTTTGGCATAACCGGATAAGCGCCGGATTGGCCTTTCTTTTTCCCTCATCGCTCCCTATATTCGCTTCGTCGGCTTGACCGACTATGGCGATAAACAGGCGATGAAATAAGCCGTTCGGACCCGGGGGCGGTACCCGGCGCCTCCACCAAAAACCGCTCTGGCCGACGGAGCGGCTTTTGCTGGGGGCGAAATAGGATCGACGAAGGTGTAAAGATCGTACTTTTGCCCGGCATTGTACCACCGTTATCGGGCTAAACTTATAGTTGCCAACGACAACTATGCGGAAGCTCGTCTCGCTGCTTAATGCGGCGCGAACGCTTCAAATCAAGTCCTAGCGGTTCGCACTTCTAGGCGGGGTTCGGAGGTACCTGGCAACAGAAACCTCCACCTTCCCCTTTTTTTGCTCATTCCCAGACCAACCCACGGCCAAGGCTTGTCCAGCGCTCGACGCGCGGCGCACAGCCTTGCCGCCCATCCTCCATGGACAAGCGATGCAAAACGATTCCGACCGATTCTTCGTGCTGACCGGCGGTCCGGGTTCCGGCAAGACCACCTTGATCGAGGCGCTGCGTGCCCAAGGCTTCGCGACGGCCCCCGAAGCTGGGCGCGGCATCATCCGCGACCAGACGGCTATCGGCGGCCCTGCCCTTCCCTGGCAGGACCGCGCGCTCTTTGCCGAGCTGATGCTGTCGTGGGAACTGCGCTCCTGGCACGTTGCGCGTACCGAACCCGGCCCGGTCTTCTTCGACCGCGGCGCGCCCGACACGATCGGCTATCTCAGGCTCTGCGGCTTGCCGGTGCCGGACCACGTCACGAG
>NZ_RZTO01001206.1:0-1283 GCF_003997225.1 Mesorhizobium sp. M2C.T.Ca.TU.002.02.1.1 | reverse complement strand
AGCCTGGGCTGGTGGAAGACGCCGACGAGGTTCTTGCCGCGCGCGCTGTTGATGCCGGTCTTGCCGCCGACGGAGGAGTCGACCTGCGCCAGCAGCGAGGTCGGAACCTGAACGAAATTCATGCCGCGCCGCACGATGCCGGAGGCGAAGCCGGCAAGGTCGCCGATGACGCCGCCGCCAAGCGCGATCACCACGTCGCGGCGTTCGAGCTTTGCGGCGAGCACGCCGTCGACCACCTCCTCGAGATGGGCGAAGCTCTTGGTCTTTTCGCCGGCGGGCAGAGTGATGACGGCGGACTGGATGCCGCCTTTCTCCAACCCCGCCTTGAGCGTGTCGAGATGCGCGGCGGCGACGTTCTCGTCGGTGACGATGGCCGCGCGGGTGCCGGGAAGGCGGCGCCCGATCTCTTCGCCGGAGCGCGCCAGTAATCCGGCGCCGATCAATATGTCATAGGCGCGGTCGCCGAGCCCGACCTCGACCTTCACCGCCTCGCTCACGACTCCACCTCGTCGGTTGTGGCGCTTGTAGCGCCTGTCGCGATCGCGGCGACCCCCAGATAGCCGCAAAGCGCGCAGATTACTTCGCCGGCGATGATCTCCTTGCGGTCGTCGCGCGTCGGCACGGTCAGGTCAGCCGTGGCATAGACCGGATAACGCTCGCTCATCAGCTTCTCCAGCACGCCGCGCGGATCGGGATTCTTGAGCAGCGGCCGGTTCTGCTTCTTGGAGACGCGCTCCATCAACAGGTCCAGATCGGCCTTCAGCCAGACCGATACGCCATGCGCGGAAATCGCCTCGCGCGTCTGCGCGTTCATGAAGGCGCCGCCACCGGTCGACAGCACCTGCGGTCCGTTCTCCAAGAGACGCAGGATCACGCGCTGCTCCAGCGCCCGGAATTCCGGCTCGCCATAGCGCTCGAACAGCTCCGGCACCGTCATGCGCGAGACGCTTTCGATCTCCTGGTCGCTGTCCATGAAGGGCAGCGAAAGCATCGTCGCCACCTTGCGGCCGATCGCCGTCTTGCCGGCCCCCATCAACCCGACGAAGACGACCGAACGGCTGCCGAGCGCTTCGATCAGCGCGGCGCGGCCTTCGTCCGTCGGATTTGCGGGCAGAGCGTTCATCGGGGCCTCTTTGCGCCGTATCGACATCAAAAGCCTGTTTGCGTCAAGCACGGCCGGACAAACGTCCCAAGCCGGTTCCGCAAAAGTGGCCCACGGTTTTGCGAAGAGAACATGCGAAAACAACAATCCCCAAGCAGGCATTCGTGGGCTTGCCCGCGAA
>NZ_RZTO01001205.1:0-1284 GCF_003997225.1 Mesorhizobium sp. M2C.T.Ca.TU.002.02.1.1 | reverse complement strand
GGCATCTGGCTCGGACGGCTGGCCGCCTCGCTGATGCCGGACGAGCCGGAGACGCTCGGACTGCTGGCGCTGATGCTGTTCGCGGAAGCACGCCGCTCGGCAAGGCGCGGCCCGGAAGGCGATTTCGTGCCCTTGGCCGAGCAGGATGTCGCGCTCTGGGACGACAGGCTGATCGACGAGGCGGAAGCCTTGCTGGTGCGCGCCGCGCAAAAGGGCATCATCGGCCGCTACCAGCTGGAAGCTGCCGTGCAATCCGCGCATACGGCGCGCCGGCGCGGCAACGGCACCGACTGGGCGGCGATCCGCCAGCTTTACGACGCGCTGCAGGCCGTGGCCGGATCGCCGGTGGTGGCGATCAACCGCGCGGTGGCGATCGCCGAAACCGAGGGCGCCCCGGCCGGACTGGCGGCGCTTTACGTGCTGGGCGAGGACAAAAGGCTGCAGGACTACCAGCCCTATTGGGCCGCCCGCGCCGGGCTGTTGGCAAGGCTCGGCAACATCAGGCAGGCGATCGAATCCTACGACCGGGCGATCGGCCTCGAGCGCGACCCGGCGCTGCGGCGTTTCCTGCAGGGCGAGAAGGCGAAGCTTGTAAGGACTTAGAGAAGGGGTTGTCCGTTACTCGGCGGGCAAACTTCATCATCCTTTCTGCAGGATCGGCGCAAACGTTGGAGATTGGCGGAAGCCTCCCAACTTCGTTATTCCTGGGCGAAGCAGCCGCGAAGCAGCGTCGCGGAGACCCTGGAATCCATTCCGTGACCTTGATCGAAGAGTGCGGCGGAGCAGAATTCTGGACCGTAGCGGCGCGTCGAAGTCACGGCATGGACCCTCGGGCCCGCGCGCGTCGCTTCGCTCCTTGCTCCGCCCGTGGATGACGACGTGATGGGCGTTCCGCCCAATCTCCAAGGCGTGCCGCCGGCCATTGCCGAGCCCAACCGCGGCGCACTCTAAGCCCACATCTCATGCGATGCGTTCAGCTTTTGCATCAGCTCATTCTCGCGCAGCCTCGCCCACAGGCGCTCGATGTTCGGCCAGGCGGCCCGCGCTTTCTCGACTTCGGGATGCCAGGCCACAAGCATCACGAGGTAGATGTCGGCGAGTGACAGCGTCTCGCCGGCCAACCAATCGCGGCCGGCCAGAGCCCGGTCGAGAATGGCAAAGCCGCGATCCATCTCGGCGACCGCCGCCTGCTTCACCGGCCGCAGGCCTTCGCCATCGGCGGTGTAGCGGTGAGCGTAATA
Organism: Mesorhizobium sp. M2C.T.Ca.TU.002.02.1.1; assembly: GCF_003997225.1. Lineage (NCBI taxonomy): Bacteria > Pseudomonadati > Pseudomonadota > Alphaproteobacteria > Hyphomicrobiales > Phyllobacteriaceae > Mesorhizobium > Mesorhizobium sp. M2C.T.Ca.TU.002.02.1.1. The sequence goes on along the minus strand of NZ_RZTO01001205.1, from coordinate 43 downwards.
GAGCCGCAGCACCGCCGGGTAGAGCACCGACGACATGAAGGCC
>NZ_RZTO01001204.1:0-1285 GCF_003997225.1 Mesorhizobium sp. M2C.T.Ca.TU.002.02.1.1 | reverse complement strand
CCTCGGGACCGACCTTGCCGAGCGATATGATCGGCTGGGCGCTGAACATATATTTCTTGCCGCCCTCGAAATTCGGCGCGACGAGGCCGGTGGCGCCCAATGTCAGATACCAGTCGCCGGAAATCCAACTGCCCTCGCCCGCCTGCGCGGCAGGCGCGGTCAACAAACCCATGGCAACGGCCAGCGGAATCTTCCCGACAATACGCATCGTCACCCCTTACGCGAAACGCGCCGGCAGCACTACCCGCCGACGCTCAAGCCATGCCGTGCGTTCGGTAAAATTTGACTTAAAATCGTAACATCGGAACAGACAGACCAACTAAAGCGCGTCGCGATCTTTCAGATTCGCTCCATGCGCTTCAGGTTTTTGATCTTGCGCATGTCTTTATCCCGAAACCGGTTCCCACTTTCGGGAGACATGCTTTAGCCAACACGCCGGTTGCGGCGCAAGCTCTCTATCAGATCGCAGGCTGCTTCCAGTCCGCCGGTAAGCGGGTTTGACGCTCCGTAGGCAAGGGCCGCCCGATGCCATTGCGCGCGGACCGCCGGGTCGCCGGCCTTCTGGACCGCCTGCCGCCAGATTTGGGGATCGTCGCGATTGGCCACGACCAGTCCTGCCCCGCTGGCTTCGACATATTTTGCATATCCGCAGGCGTCCGAGGCGATGACCGGCAGGCCATTCGCGAGCGCCTCGAGGATCACCGTGCCGGTATTTTCCAGGCGCGCCGCGTGCAGCATGAAATCGCTCGCAACCACGATCGCCGGGATATCTTCCTGGATGCCGAGCAGCGTGACCCGATCCGACATCCCGGATTTGGCGATCAGGCCGCGAAGCCGGATTTCTTCCTCACTGCCCTTTCGAAAACCGGCGACCAGCCAATGTATCCCCGGGAACGGCTGAAGAGCCTTTACCGCCCGATCGAGACCTTTCACCTTCAATTTGTTGGCGATGCTCAAGGCAATGACCGCTTCGCGAGGCAGCTCAAAGCGATCGCGGATCTCATTGCGGTCGCCGGCTTGCAGTTCCGGTCTGCAGCGTCTCGGATCGAGCGTCGGCCCGACGACGTGAATGCGGGATTCCTCAGTTCGCCAGAAGTCGCGGTAAAGCGCCGCCTGCTTTTCGCTGAGCGCAATGATCTGCACGGCGTTGCCGGGGGCAAAGATCATCGATTCGAGGTTCTGCTGGCGAATGAAGCGAGGCGAAAACGGCCGCCACCATCCGAGCTTCGAGGCAAAATAAGGCGGGTCGCCGGCATAGTAGATGTCCAGGCCAGCCATCTTGTTG
>NZ_RZTO01001203.1:0-1285 GCF_003997225.1 Mesorhizobium sp. M2C.T.Ca.TU.002.02.1.1 | reverse complement strand
AGGAAGGTGACACGACGCGCGCCGAGACGCCGGCCCATAGCGGCCAATGGATACAGCGGACGAGGTCCGCCGACCGGAATATACAGCACCAGCGGATCGCGGCTGAATATATGCGCCGACATCTCGATGCCGCCGTCAAGATCCGACAAAGGGCCGCGCGCCGGCAGGATATAAGGAAAACGCTTGCGCGCCGAAACCCTCAGCTTGTTCGCGGTTCGATGGGCGCGCCGCGTCGCCAGCAGCCAAAGACGCTCGGCGGTCGAGCCGACCGGGCCGACCATTTCGTCGAAAGTCTCCTGCTTGTCGCGATCCACCAAAGACCCCGCCGCCTTGCCCCAAGGGAACCATAGAGCGCCCGGCCGGCCCGGCGCAACCGGGTTTCCATCGCGGCGGCCGCCGCCAGTCTTCCCCTGCTTTTCGCGCCGCCGGCATTAAACCGGGCTGCTACTTCTGCTAGCGTCCGGGGCATGAACATGCACATGCCGACAGACACCGACGTCCAGGAGACGACGACGCCTGCGCCCGCCGCGGGCGGCGTCACGCCGATGATGGAGCAATTCATCGAGATCAAGGCGGCGAACCCGGATTCGCTGCTGTTCTATCGCATGGGCGATTTCTACGAGCTGTTCTTCGACGATGCGGAGAAGGCAAGCCAGGCGCTGGGCATCGTTCTGACCAAGCGCGGCAAGCACCAGGGTCACGACATACCGATGTGCGGCGTGCCAGTGCATGCCGCGGACGATTATCTGCAGAAGCTGATCGCTCAAGGCTTTCGCGTCGCCGTGTGCGAGCAGATCGAGGACCCGGCAGAAGCCAAGAAACGCGGCTCCAAATCGGTGGTGCGGCGCGATGTGGTGCGGCTGGTCACGCCGGGCACCATCACCGAGGACAAGCTCCTCGCGCCCTCGGAATCTAGCTTCCTGATGGCGCTCGGCCGCGTCAAGGCCGGCGGCGCGGCCAGCCAGGCCGGCTTTGCCTTGGCTTGGATCGACATTTCGACCGGCGCCTTCCGCGTTGCCGAGACGAGCGCCGAGCGGCTGCTTGCCGACATCTTCCGCGTCGACCCGCGCGAGCTGATCGTCGCCGAGCCGGTTTTCCATGACCCGGAACTGCGTCCAGTGTTCGACGTGCTGGGCAGGGTCGCCAACCCGCAACCGCCTTCGCTGTTCGATTCGGCCTCGGCCACGGGACGCATCGCGCGCTTCTTCGAGGTCGCGACGCCGGACAGTTTCGGCACCTTCTCGCGCGCCGAACTGTCGGCGATCTCGGGCGCCATCGCCTATGT
>NZ_RZTO01001202.1:0-1285 GCF_003997225.1 Mesorhizobium sp. M2C.T.Ca.TU.002.02.1.1 | reverse complement strand
GGCCGCCTTCGATGCCTGGCAGGCCTCGCACATCACCGACTTCGAATGGCAGCGCTATTTCGTCAGCTGAGCCAGCAAACCATAGGCGCGTCACAACCCGGCGATCAGTTCCGCTGATCGCTGGGTCAAGCGAATTGGTGTGACAAGCGGGGCGACGCTCCCTACATGAGGCCGCCTAAAGAGCGTCGCGCTGAACGAATCCAGGCGACGCGCTTTAAGTGATGCATGTCGTTGTCCCAGAACCGCTGCGCACTTCTGGGCGACGTGCACTAGGAGCGGCTTGATGACGGCGGAAGCAATCTCTGAGAGCAGGGCCGGCGGCGATTTCTGGGATGGCGTGCGATTGTCCACGCCGGTCGTCGTCGCATCTGCGCCGTTCGCGATCCTGTTCGGCGCGATCGCCGTCGACAATGGTTTCTCGGTGCTCGAAGCCTTCCTGATGAGCGCCATGATCTATGGCGGCGCCAGCCAGATGGTCGGTATCGAGCTGTTCGGCCAGCACGTCGCGCCATGGCTGATCGTGCTGTCGATCTTCGCGGTGAATTTCCGACATGTGCTCTATTCGGCCGGCATCGGCCGGCGCATCGCGCATTGGCCGCTGCTGCAGCAGGCCGCCGGCTATTTCATCCTGACCGACCCTCAATTCGCCATCGCCGAGGCGAGGGCGGAGTCCGGCCGTCCCGTCGGCTTCGTCTGGTATCTGGGGCTCGGCCTGCCGGTCTACGTGTTCTGGGTGATCGAAAGCGGGCTGGGCGCGGTCTTCGGCAAGATGATCCCGGACACGCATGCGCTGGGCATCGATTTCCTTTTGCCGATCTATTTCCTCGGCCTGGTGCTCGGCTTCCGCAAGCGGCCGCTGTGGGCCCCCGTCGTCGCCGCCAGCGCCGTCGCCTCGATCATCGCCTATCGGACTGTCGGCTCGCCCTGGCATGTCTCGATAGGTGCGCTCGCCGGCGTTCTCCTGGCGGTGATCCTGCCGCCGCATCACAGCGGCGTGGGCAAGCGGCCATGAGCACCACCTTCTGGATCATCCTGGCCGGCGCGATCGCCACCTATCTGACCCGCGTCGGCGGCCACCTCGTCATCTCGCGCTTCGAGACCATCCATCCACGCGTCGAGGCGGGCTTGAACGCCGTGCCGGCCGCGGTGCTGACGACACTCGTCGCGCCGGAGCTGCTGCATGCCGGACCGGCGGAATGGGCGGCGCTGATCGTCACCGTGCTGGTGTCGCTGCGCGGCGGGCTGATGGCGATGTTCTTGGCGGGCGCGGCGGGTTTTGGCGTGG
>NZ_RZTO01001201.1:0-1287 GCF_003997225.1 Mesorhizobium sp. M2C.T.Ca.TU.002.02.1.1 | reverse complement strand
TGATCAGGCTGCCTTCCTCATAGACCAGGGCGGGAGCCGACGACTGCAGCGTGAGGTTGCGGACGTTTTCCCAAAGCCGCATCAGATATTCGTAGTCGCGCTTGATCTCGGCCTTGGTGCGGCTTTCGCCGGCGGTGCGCAGGATCACGCCCATGCCCTGCGGCACTTCGAGGTCGGCCACGACCTCCTTCAAGCGCTTGCGGTCCTGCGCGTTGGTGATCTTGCGCGAGATGCCGCCGCCGCGGGCCGTGTTCGGCATCAGCACCGAATAGCGGCCGGCAAGCGAGAGGTAGGTGGTGAGCGCCGCGCCCTTGTTGCCGCGCTCTTCCTTGACCACCTGCACCAGAAGGATCTGGCGGCGCTTGATGACTTCCTGGATCTTGTACTGGCGGCGCACCGGCTTGCGGCGGTTGCGGATTTCCTCGAGCGCGTCTTCGGCGCCGACCGATTCGACTTCGTGCTCGTCGGAATGCGCGGCCGAGACATCCTCCAGCATGCCGCGATCATTGTCGCTGGCGGCGGCTTCCCCAATCTGCTCGGAACTCGTCTGCTCGGGCTGATCTGTCTGCGGAACCGCTTCGGAGATCACGTCGGCGTCGACGCTCGCGGCGATCGACGTGGGGCCGCCTTCGGACGGTTTGGCGTCCTCGTCGTCGGCGGCATGGTCGGCCGCTGCGGCGCCGCCGCCGGTCTCGGCAGCGGGCTCGTCAGACGTTTCCGGTTCGGCCTCGACGGCCTCGGAGACTGTTTCGGCATTTTCAGCCCGGGCATCGGCGGTTTCGGCGCCGGTATCCTCGCTTCCGGTAACCTCGGCAGCGGTGTCGTGGGCCTCTGCGGTTTCAGCCTGGTTTTCGCCGCTTTCCGGGGAAGCCGCGATTTCAGCGTCGTGCTTGTGCTCGCCGCGGTCGCGATTCTTGCCGCCGCGACGCCGGTTGCGCCGGCCGCCGCGATCGCGCGCCTGCTGTTCTTCGCCGGTCTCGGCCTCCTCGTCGTCTTCGTCCTCGGCTTCCTGCGCTTCGGCGCGCAACAGGGCCTGACGGTCGGCGACCGGGATCTGGTAGTAATCGGGGTGAATTTCACTGAAGGCGAGAAAACCGTGACGGTTGCCGCCATACTCGACAAAGGCTGCCTGGAGGGAAGGTTCGACGCGGGTTACGCGGGCGAGGTAGATGTTTCCTTTGAGCTGCTTCTTGTCCTGGGATTCAAAGTCGAATTCTTCGATGCGGTTACCGCGAACGACGACAACGCGTGTTTCCTCCGGGTGGGAGGCGTCTATCAGCATCTTGT
>NZ_RZTO01001200.1:0-1289 GCF_003997225.1 Mesorhizobium sp. M2C.T.Ca.TU.002.02.1.1 | reverse complement strand
AGGTCAGCCTCCTCGGCCATCTCGGTCAGCGTCATGCCGCCTGGATGGCGCGCGAGGATTTCCATCACCGCCAAACCGCGTTCCAGCGAGCCGACATGGTCGCGTGAAATGGATTCCTCTTCCACGAACCTCTCCAGGCCAGCGTTGACTCCAGGCAAAGTTTGGAGCTAGAAGTATCACATACAAAACACATGTTCGCAATACGAACTTTTTGCATCATGGAGCCCGGAGATGATCAAATTCCTGCCGCTGAAAGAAGCGGTCGCGGAAAATCTGCATGACGGCGACATCGTCGCTTTCGAGGGCTTCACCCATCTGATCCCGACCGCCGCCGCGCATGAGGCGATCCGCCAGGGCTTTCGCGAGCTGACGCTGATCCGCATGACGCCCGACCTGATCTACGACCAGATGATCGGCATGGGCATGGCGAGGAAGATCGTCTTCTCCTATGTCGGCAATCCGGGCGTCGGCTTGCTCAGGCGCGCCCGCGACGCCATCGAGAACGGTTTTCCGCGCTCAATCGAGGTCGAGGAGCACAGCCACGCAGGCATGGCCAACGCCTATGAGGCGGGCGCTGCCGGCCTGCCCTGCGCGGTGTTCCGCGGCTATCGCGGCGCCGGCCTCGCCGCGGTCAATCCTAACATCAAATCGGTCACTTGCCCTTTCACCGGCGAGGTGCTGGCCGCTGTTCCCGCGATCCGGCCGGACGTCACCTTCATCCACGCGCAGAAGGCGGACCGGAAAGGCAACGTGCTGGTCGAGGGCATCATCGGCATCCAGAAAGAGGCTGTTCTTGCCGCAAAGCGCGCCGTGGTGACGGTCGAGGAAGTGGTCGACAATTTCGACGAGCTGCACCCCAACCTCACCGTGCTGCCGAGCTGGACGATCGCGGCGATTTCGGTCGTGCCTGGCGGCTCGCACCCCTCTTACACGCATGGCTATTACGAGCGCGACAACGCCGCCTATCTCGAATGGGACGAGATCGCCGCCGATCGCGACCGCTTCCAGGCGTGGATCCGGAAGAACGTCATCGAGAGCAGCGCGGACGATTTTGCCGGCCGCGTCGAGCATCTGAGGAAGGCCGCATGAGCGACGCGAAGGATATGGGCTTCACCCCGAACGAGATGATGACGATCGCCGCCAGCCGCGCGCTGAAGAGCGACGATGTCTGCTTCGTCGGCATCGGCGCGCCGTCGGCCGCCTGCAACGTCGCGCGGCTGACGCACGCGCCCGACATCACCTTGATCTACGAGAGCGGCACCATCGGCACCGCGCCCGACGTGCTGCCG